>JBKPNX010000071.1:0-5663 GCA_046732855.1 Pseudomonadota bacterium | reverse complement strand
GTACTTGACCGGGTCGGCGGCGAACAGGTCCCGGTTCTCGGCGCTGGCGAAGTGCCAGGTCGCACCCAGCCAGCTGTACGAGAACCGTTCCGAGCCTTCGACCGCAGCGTTCTGAGTGAAGTAGGCGACCGGATCGTAACCGTTCACGGCGGACGGGCACTCGATATGTGGTAGTGCGTGTGATTAGCACCAAGTAAATTCTGCTTAAATGTGGGGCTTCCCTCGGTTCCGGCGGCGAAGTATGTCGCTGCTCACGGGACAGCGCAACGGTCCGCATCAAGATAGGCATTCGGCCTCGAACCGCCGTCGGCTTCCGGTGTCCCCGGCGCTACTTCAGAGCAATTGGTTTTAGCGATCGTTCTGCTGGATGCGTTTTTACACGGCCAGGGTCACGACTGGCCTATCAAAGCGTCCCCATCGCAGGTCCGCTCTACGGCTTACAGCGGTCCAAACACGGCCGAATGTCCGGTCTCTGAGCGGTGTTGCCGTCGTGCGGAGGCCAGGCCATGAAGGGCAGAGAGCAGCCAACAGCAGACCTTCCAATGCCGCCGCCCAAGACGAGCGTTTTGAGATCCGACCTTGCCGACCGTGCTATCGGCGACCGCCTCCGCCTCCACCTCGGTTCATCTGGATTTCCTGCTGCTGCTCCTGCCGGTTCATCTGGTTTTCCTGCAGCTGCTCCTCCTGCTGGCGCATTGTGTCGGCCTCGTTGGTCGGCGACTCGAGCACGCCGCCACCTTCGTTATTGGCCTCGGGCGTGATGTCACTGCAGCCTGCCGCGACCAAGGACACAAAAGCGCTTACCAGGAGCAGGCCGCCGAAGAGCCTTCTGTCACAACACATGGAGCCTGTCCTTTCACGGTGATGGGATGGGCGCCCCGCTCGCTCGATGCATTGGCGCGGCGCCAGCCGCTCCCCCTGCCGGCCGCTCTCGTGAGCATGGCTCATCCCAGGCTCAGCATCAACCCTTCGTGCTTCGCCTAAATCCCTCTCAGATGAAGCCAAGCACCTCAGATCAAAGTCGGCTTGGGGTCTTGGCTGTGTGAAAACGAAAAACGTGAAACTGCGCGTAGAAGCTCATTCTTCGTATCGACAATTGTTAGACATAAATGCTCAGGTTCAGTGTAGCTGGCGCGACTTTGGAGACGATTCATTCTAGGGATTTTTTCAGGGGTGCGTTTTACACAGGCAGGGTCACGTCCGGCCTATCGACGCCAGCCCATCACCCCTTGCGCAGAGTCCACATCCCCACCGCTGCCACGCCACCGATGACCAGCAGCGGCAGGAGCAAAATCCCGAGTTCGAGGGCGAGCTGCGCGGTCATGGCTGGTTCCCGTCAGGTTCGATGCCGCTGCCACCCCAGTGCTGGCACGCGCGTAGGTTCCCTGCTCGACAAGGCGGCGGCGACTGCGATCAGGTCCTTGATCTGGTCAGGCGCGATCATCTGGATGACCATCTCATCCCCGCCATAACTCACCACGAGTTCTTGTGAGTTGCCTCCGCCGGGCGCCCGCGGTCAACCACGCCTTTCTACGTGATTGGTTCAACTGCGGCACTAACCTGGATCAGCAGAGAGACACACAACTGAGCCGCGGGGCCTCGCCTACTTGAGATTACACTAGGGCGCTTGTAGTTGAACTGAGAGCAGTCATGGTAGCTCTGGGTCAGATTCGGAAGGATGCGCCGCGTATCGCAATGGACCCCAGTGGGACGACGACCGGACGTTGTTGGGCGCTATTCAAGCTTCAATGGGGCGGTCCGCGTCGACGCGCAATGCCTCCACCAAGCCCGCCTCGGCCGCCGGCAGCAGCTCCGAGACCGCCGCGAGGTTATAGCAGCGGGCGGCGCCGATCTTCAGCGCCGCGTCCAGATCGATACCGATCACGCGGCCGCTCGGCGCAAGCCGCAGCTTTGCATCACGCGTGACCGTTGGTCGGGGCACGAATCGGAGCGGTTCGAAGCGGTGCTCCGGAAAGGTGCTCGGGCGGATCTGCCTGCGGTCGGCTCCCTTTCTCGGCGCGTTCTCGGTCGGGATCGCGAGAAAGCGTCCGCGCCTGCTCCGGATCACCGCGCCTCGTCGAAGGCGCGGATGATCTGGGGCGCCTTCGTGTAGACGAGGCTTGCGGCGTCGAGCTTCTGGTTCGGGTAGTGCCTATCGCGCCAGCTGTTCGCGAGCCGCTCCCCGAGCCCGGCGCTCGTGACCTGACGGCGGAGCTCGGTCTTAAGGTTCTGACCTGCCTCCCTGGTGCCGCTCGCCACCGCGCGCTCGAGGTCGCGCAGCTCGGCCTGCATGCCTGCCTGCAGCGAGCGTGTGATCGTGGCGGCGAGCCAAACTCGACAGATCTACGATCACCGCGCCGCCTCCAGCGCCGCCCGGGTCAGGTTGGCCGAGATCACCTGAGAGAGCGTGTCCAGCTCGGTCCGGGCCCGCTCGGCATCGCGCACCAGGTGCTCGTCAAGCACGATGCCGAGGTCTCGGGCGCGCTCGCGCATTTCTTCGAGCGCGCCGCTCCCGCCGCGGAGCAAGTTGACCACCGCGACGCCTTCGGAATCGAACAGCTTAAACGCGAGCCGCACCCGCTCAGCCGGGTTCTCGATACGGGCGAAGGCATCGGCGACGTCACCGAGCAGGTCCTCGCTACTCCGCAGATTGCCGCTCTGGTCGCGCAGCGCGATGCCCATCTGCGCCAGCGCCTCCTTCGCCTCGCCCGTGCCCTGCGCCGCCTCGGCCGCCCGCCGCGTAAACCGCTGCAGCGCCATATCGAGCGTTTGCTGCTCTATGCCCGATGCCTTGGCAGCAAACCGCAGCTCTTGCAGCGCCTCGACACTGACCCCAATCGTGTCGGCGGTCTTGCCGATGGCATTGGCCGCGGAGATGGAGCGATCAACCAGGGCAGTGAGGCCTCCAACCGTGGCAACGCCCGCGAGCGCGCCACCGAGGGTGCGGATGCCAGTGCGCAGCAGTTCCGCCTGGCGCCCAAGCCCCTTGAGCCCGCCCGAGGCGCGCTCGCCCGCGCCCTCGATGCGCTTCAGGCTCTGCTCGCCGCTCTGGCCAACCGAGACCAGCTCGGCCTTGACCTGGCTCCGCCTTCGACCGCGAGACGGATCGCGTAGGTCTGGGTACGTCGGGCCATTTCATGCAGTGCCGCGTGCAACTTTCATCGATGAGTCTCTTGCGCAGGTCACGTCCAGTTGGGCTGCCTACTCGGAGATACGGCTCCCGCTCGTCGACTGCTGATGATCTCTGCTAAGCGCAGGAGGTGGAAACCGCACCAGTGCTCTTCCCGCAGCTGTAGGGCCGCGGAGATCGATATCTTCAGGTTCCGGTCGGGAGCAGCCGTTGCAGCGCACGCATCAGGAAGCTCGTCCGCACCGGCTTCGGAATGATCGGCGCCTCGCGAAAGGCGGGCTCGTCGATCTGGCTGCCGCTGTAGCCCGTCACGAGGACGAACGGGACCGCGGCTGCCTGCAGCGCCTCGGCGACAGGCGTGGACATCTCGCCCCTGAGGTTCAGATCCAGGAGCGCCGCATGCGGGCGATCCGTTTCAAGCAACGCCAGCGCCGCCCGCACAGTAGGGACCGGACCGAGGACCACCGCTCCGGCGGATGCCAGCAAGTCGTGCAGGTCTACCGCGATGAAGGGATCGTCCTCGACGACCAGGAGGCGCCGGCCCGAAAGCAAGTTGGTCGTCGCTCCTGAGAAGGTCATCCGTCGCCGAGCGGAAATGCGATCCGGTACTCCAAACCTCCAACGGCATGTTTCAGTTCCGCCTGCCCGTCCAGCTCGTAGCCGGCCAGGTTCGTGAGCAACCTCGTTCCGAAGCCCCGGCGGTCGGGCGGCGGGACCTCCGGGCCGCCCTCCTCGCGCCAGCGGAGACGGACCTGCCGTCCTTCGGCCCTGTCCTCGATTTGCCAGGAGATTCGGACCCTGCCTTCCGCCACGGAGAGGCCACCGTGCTTCGTCGCATTGGTTCCGAGTTCGTGCAGGACCAGGGCGATGATCCTCGCGCTTCGCGCCGGGAGACGCAGGGGAGGGCCTTCCGCGGTCAGAGCTCCTGCGTCCGCAGCCTCGAAGGGTTCGATCGAGCGCCTCACGAGCCGCTCCAGCTCGATCTCCTGAGCATGACCGTCTAGGACGAGGTTCTCCGCTTGCGCCAGAGCTTGCAGGCGCCCCAGGAAGCTGTCCCGGAAGACTCGCGCAGCAGGCTCGTCGGCGATCGTCTGGTTCGCCAGGGACTGCACCAGACTCAGCATGTTCTTCACTCGGTGCTCGAGCTCCTGGATCAGGACCGATTGATCGCGCGTGGCCTCCGCCAGCGCGTTGTGCGTACGATGGCGTTCGACGGCCGCCGCCAGGAGGTTCGCGTAGTTGCGCAGGAACGAGATATCGTGACTGTCGAACTCGCGCTTTTGCGCGGCGTCGACCTCGAGCACGCCGAAGGGGCCATTCTCCCCGGCAATGATTACGTTCACCATGCTCCTGATGCCGTGCTCGATCAGAACCGCGGGGATCTTGAAGCGCGTCTCCGTATCGAGGTCGGAAGAGGTCACCGGCTCATGATGTCTAAGCGCATAGCCGGCCGGCGAATCCCCGTCCGCGCCGAAGCGGACATGACCCACGACACCCGGGTTCCAGTTTACCCCCGCCCGAACAAGCAGCTCCTTGCCGCCGGGAAGCAATTCGAGAACTTTCGCGCGCCTGACGTCGCATCCCTCGGCGACGAGCTCGGCGGCGTGGTTCAGAAGTTCGTCCAGATCGCGCGAGCGAAAAGCATGCAAGCCAAACTCGGCCAGAACGTCCTGCTGCCGGCGTAGTCGCTCAGCAGTCTGATCTTCATCGGTCGCCATTTAGCCCCCCCACACTCGTAAAACCTCACCGGCTCCGCCGACACGCTTTGTAGCAGGTGGGCATCGAGACAAAGAAGACCTTGTGCTGCATCTGCAGCGCCTCGACGCCGACCCCGATCTTGTCCGCGGTCTTGCCGATCGCGTCGGCTGCACTGATCGAGCGGTCGATCAGCGCGCCGAGGCCACCGACCGTCGCGGCGCCGATCAGCGCGCCACCGAGCGTGCGGATGCCCGTGCGCAGCAGATCCGCCTGGCGGCCAAGGCCCTTCAGCCCGCCGGAGGCGCGCTCGCCCGCGCTCTCGATGCGCTTCAGGCTCTGCTCGCCGCTCTGGCCGACCGAGACCAGCTCGGCCTTGACCTGGCCCCCGCCCTAGACCGACAGGCGGATGGCGTAGGTTCTGTAATCGCGCATCGCAGGTCTCACCCCTGATTGTTCCTGCCGGGGCCAAGGTTCTGTCCGTGGTCGGGGATAACCCGCCACATCAAGGCATCAGGGGCGTTGGCGTCCCAATGTCTGCGGCGCGGTTCCTGTTCAAATTGGGCGAACAGGCCGCAAATACGCCGCGAGATCGCCGACGCCTCCGTCCCGGTAGGGACAACCTCACCGCCGGAGCGGTGTTCCTGCGAAGCCCTTGACCGTCGCACGATCGCTCGTCCGGAAGGGCTCCAACCCTTTCTGGCGACGCCTTCTCGACGTCGAGCCGATCCCAGGCACCAAGCAGCGGGGCGCGGCCGGGTCAAGGCCGTCAGCCGGCACCGCCGGGGGCAGCGCCCGCCTTGATGCGGCCGTGCCCCGCTGGCACACGGCGAGGATC
>JBKPNX010000070.1:0-6283 GCA_046732855.1 Pseudomonadota bacterium | reverse complement strand
GCCTCGGCTACATCATCATCTATTCCGAGCAGTTCGCCTATCTCGATCGGATGTTCCTGGTGGCGCTGATCTTCATCTTGTACGCCTCGGTCAGCTATTGGTTGTTCGCCAAACTGTCGGCGAAGATGCTGCAGTGGATGCCACGCGCCGGCCGCATGACGGCGCTCGGCTGAGGGGAGAGCAGCCGTCATGGCTACCTTCGATCTGGTGATCCGCAACGGTCGGATCGCGACGCCCGCGGACGTGTTTCCGGGCGACCTAGGCATCAAGGACGGCCGGATCGTCGCGATCGCCGCCGAGCTCGCGGGCGGCCGCGAGGAGATCGACGCCGCTGGCCGCACGATCACGCCGGGCGGCATCGACGGCCACATCCACCTCGAGCAGCGGCTGCCGGACGGCGCCGAGATCTGCGACGATTTCTTCACGGGCTCACGCTCCGCCGCCTGCGGTGGCACCACGACGATCATCCCGTTCGCCTTTCAGGAGCAGGGCGCCTCGGTGCGCGAGGCGCTCGCGGCCTATCGCGAAAGCGCCGAGGGTCGCTGTTTTGTCGACTACGCCTTCCACGCGATCATCACCGACCCGACCGCGCAGGTGCTGAACCAGGAGCTCCCTGCGCTCGTGCGCCAGGGTTACACCTCTTACAAGCTGTACATGACCTATCGCGGGCTCCAGCTCACCGACCGCCAGGTCCTCGACCTGCTGTGCGCCCTGCGCCGCGAGCAGGCGATGGCGATGGTGCACGCCGAGAACGCCGAGTTCGTCGAGTGGCTGACCGAGCGCCTGGTCGGTGAGGGCTTGACCAGCCCCAAGCACCACACCAAGGCACACCCGGTGATCGGCGAACGCGAGGCGGTCCATCGCGCGATGTCGATGTCGGAGATGGTCGGCGTGCCGATCGTGCTGGTCCATATCAGCGCACGCGAGGTGATCGAGCAGATCGACTGGGCGCGCCGTAAGGGGCTCGCGATTTTCGCGGAGACCTGCCCGCAATACCTCGTGCTGACCGAGGACGACTACGACGAGCAAGGCTTCGAGGGCGCCAAGCTGATCTGCACGCCGCCGCCGCGCACTGCGGACGACCAGCAGGCGGTGTGGCAGGCGCTCGCGCGTGATGCGCTCGACCTCGTTTCGTCCGACCACTCGCCGTTCCGCTTCGCCGACCCCAAGGGGAAGCAGATAGCGGGCCCGAATGCCGGGTTCCACAAGGTACCGAACGGCGTGCCGGGCGTTGAGACCCGCCTCCCACTGCTCTATTCCGAGGGCGTCATGAAGAGCCGCATCGATATCAACCAGTTCGTCCGGCTCACCGCGACCAACACCGCCAAGCTCTACGGCCTCTATCCGCGCAAGGGCACGATCGCAATCGGCTCCGATGCCGACCTCGTGATCTGGAACGAGGACTCCCCGGTCACCGTGACCAACGCCATGCTGCATCACGCCTGCGACTACACGCCCTACGAAGGCATGCAGCTCGCGGCTTGGCCGGCCATCACCCTCTGCCGCGGCCGCGCGGTGTACCGCGATGGCGCCCTGTGCGGCGAAGCGGGATACGGCGCGTTCCAGGCCTGCGAACGGCCACTTGCGGCGCAAGTGCGCCCGCCAAGCCGTATCCCAGAGTTGATGCTATAGGGCGGCTCGAGCCGTCAGCGATGGCCTGCAATGAACCGGCGCGAGGTCCGTTGTCTCCTCCTCACAGGCGCAGACCCCCCCCCTCCACGGATCGGTCCAGGTTGCTATTGGCCCGCGAGAATACCTCGCGATTCTTTGGTCAACACCCACTCAAGCCGGTGTAGTCTGTGGGCAGGAACGGCGATTGCTTGCCCCCGGCACAGATCCCGGCGAGCGGAATTACCGCACCGGGCACTCACCTCGGATCACGACGTCGAACCGCCAGTCGGGATAGGGGTGCCGCAGTTTCGGGCTGGGCAGCCAGCGTTCCGCAAGCCGCATCATCTTCCGCCACGTCAGCCTGTGCCGCTGGGTTTCGCCGCCGGAGGCAAAGCAGCCAGTGCCAAAGCACGTGGTAATAGAAGGTGTTGAGGGCACGGAAGTTGGTCGGGACGGCGTAATAATTGTAGAAGCCGTTCAGCACCAGCCGCAGGTAGCGCTCCGGGATGGCCAAATGCCTCATCCGGCGCAGGGTGGCCTTGACCTGCCTGAGCTTGGCGTTCAGCCGCTCGCGATCGTGTGCCGCCGGATCAGCCGCCTGCCCTCCCGGGTCCGCCCGAAGATGTGGGTGAAGCCCAGGAAGGCGAAGGTTTCAGGCTTGCCCTGAGCTTCGGCTCGACCAGGCAGTTCTATACCCAGATCACGAAGGATGCGCCCTCCGAGGTCTTTGTAGCGGCCGACGACGAGCGACCCCACGAAGGCTGTGGACGAGAGGTTCGCGGTTCCGGGAAGCCAGTTCACCTACGGACTGGCGGCATCCAGCTGAGTGCGAGGCTGCTGTGACAGCCCAGCCAGCTCACCGCAAACAGAAGCTCGCGCCGCCATCACATTCTGCGCTTATATCGAGTCGGTTGCGTCGAATAAGCCAACTCGAGTTCAAGGGGAGGTAGTCATGCGGTGCAAATGGCTTCTGGGCGGCGTTGCGCTCGCCGCCATGCTTGGTGACGGAACGGTGCAGGGCCAAGACATCCCGGCCGGTGTATATGCGGTCCCGGCAACGATCCTTCAGGTGCTGAAGACGTTCGACAACCCCGAGGGCTCGATCTTCAGCGCCGACGGCCAGTCCGTGTTCGTCTCCAACTCCGCCGAAATCGGCGACAAGGGACAGGGCTTTGGCTTCACCGAGGGCGAGGGCTACATCAGCAAGCTCGCGGTGCAGCCGAACGGCACGCTCGTCATGGTCAACGAGCGGCTGATCGAGGGTCTGACCGCGCCACTGGGCATGGCGGTCCTACCGGTCGCCACCGGCAAGTTTCCGGCCGGCACGATCTTCGCGCTCGCGGGCTCGGCGCCCCTCGTCGACGCCCAAGGGCAGGTGGTCAAGGATCCGACCCGCCTGCGCACCAAGCTGATCGGGTTTAACGATCATGGCAAGGTCCTCGGCGAGATCGATACCGGCCAGGGATCGCTGTTCGAGCGGATCAACGGCGCTCCGATCGTCCTGATCAACGCGCTGGGGTTCGATGCCGACGGCAACGCTTACATCGCCGATACCGCCTTTGGCGCCGATCAGTTCGACCCGCCGTTCGCGGGCAAGAGTGGCCTGTGGCTGATCCCGCACGGTGCGCTCGATGCGCTGGCCGATGGCCAGGAACCGTCCGAGGCGCCGGTGTTCATCGAGATCCCGGGCAATCCGGACGGGGTCGAGGTGTCGCCGGTCGACGGCAAGATCTACGTCAACACCGTCGGCCCGGTGGGCGGCGCGCCCGACCCCGCGAACGGCGGCATTTACGCGCTGACCAAGGACGACATCGCGAATAACAAGCTGCCACCACCGGTCGACGGCGGGCTCGGCGCCCTCGACGGCCTCGACTTCACTGCGGGCGGCGCAATGCTCAACACGCAGATCAAGGACGATCGTCCAAGCCAGATCTATATCAACTGCCCCGGCAAGGGCGCGACGACCCTCGCGCTTGAGCCGGGCGGCACTTCGTCCGACCTGAACGGGCCCGCGGATGTCGCGGTGCGCCGCTCGGGTGGCGGTGTGCAGCTGGTGATCGTGCCGGAGCTGTTCGCGCGCGCCGCGAATGCCAAGACCGACGAGGTCACGGTGCTCGCCTTGCCCGCGGGCTTCGACGCCGCCTGCCGCGGCTGACGGTAGCCGGGGGCCGGCGCGCCGCGCGCCGTCCCCCGCTCCATGATCGCGGGCCGGTGCTGCTCTCCACCGGGTCCAGTGTGACCATTGAGTCCTTTGAAGGCGGCAGCCCCGCATCGTTTGTGGGCACCCTGCGGTGCGGGGCTGTTCCTTTCGAGGAAACAGGCATGCGCTCGATTGAGGATCTCCAACGTCAGGACCTGTGGACCAGGGACAACGATTTCCTTGTCCTGGCCCGAATGCTGCTGCGGACCAAGACCACGGAAACACTCTGGCACGAGGCCCGTACCATCGCCGTGACCGATCGCGCACCTGAGCGCGCGCAAGCGCTGCTCAAGGCTGCTGTGCCCGTCGGCACCCTCGTCGATCCTGTGACCGGACCGCTCGCCGATCTCAGGATCATCTCGAACGGCTTCCTCGCCAGCGTCGCCAACGTCGGCGTGTTCGACCGCCTGCTGTCGTCCATGTTCGAGTGCCACTGGCATCAGGATCTCGACCATCGCGCTGATCGGCAGCACGGCCTGCTGAAGCTCAGGTCAAGCCGATTACCAGATTTTCGATGAGCGCCACCGGCCTCGCTCGCCGCAAGGCTGATTGTATCCTGGTCATCAGCGACGAGCTGGCGAACAACCTTTCTCCCGCAGCACATATGAGGTCGACCGCGGGGATCGTGCGGACGGCACCAGCGGTGAACGAGAACACGGATCGTATCTCCGAGGTCGCGGCGCACCACGACAGTAATGTTGCCGCCCTGCTCGAGGTCCGGATCGAAGACCGCTTTGCAGGCCGCGCACCCCCGGGCCTGGGGCACCTGGAGAATCAGGGGTTCCCCAGAAATTCGTACGATGATGTGGTATTCTAAGTCGCTGAAATATAAGAAGTCGCGGTAGGGACGGCGATTGCTCGCCCCCCGCACAGATCCCGGCGTGCGCTGCTAACGCACCGGGCTCCCACCTCGGGTCATGACGTCGAACCGCCAGTCGGGATAGGGGTACCGTAGCTTCGGGCTGGGCAGCCAACGCTCCGCGATCCGCATCATCTTCCGCCACGTCAGCTTGTGCCGGTGGCTGCGTCGCCGCAGGCAGCGCAGCCAGTGCGAGAGCACGTGGTAATAGAAGGCATTGAGGGCACGGAAGTTGGTTGGAACGGCGTAGTAATTGTAGAAGCCGTTCAGCACCAGTCGCAGATAGCGCCCCTGCTCCGGGAGCGGCATATGCCTCATCCGGCGCAGGGTGGCCTTGACCTGCCGGAGCTTGGCATTCAGCCGCTCGCGTATAGTGCTCCAACGTAAGATCGCCACATTCACTCCACCAACCAACCCAGGTCGTTTTGGCCTGGGTACCCGTGCCGTTTCGTCAGGACCGCTCCCTATTCTTTTCTTTTATTCTGTCTTCCTTTTCTTTCTTCCCTTCCAAAAAAGAATCATATGGGTCAAGCTAGCTTCCAGCCGCCTCGACTCCTAGTTTTGAGCGTTCTGTAGAATGTAGGATCGAACTTAACTCGGGCTGCCTGTCCAGGCATACGGCTTACCGTAGCAATTCCTGTCTCCGCCATAACCTGCAATGCCTGACGGGTTCGTTTCGGCGACAAACCGAACGTCGCCATCCGCTTATACGTCAGCGTAACTTCGAGCATCTCCTGTCGCGATCGCCGTCGTCTCATGTCGATCAGCGCTTTCAGGATGGTGATCACCACGACAATATCGCGGTTAGCGGTATGGAGTGCGGCCAAGCTGTCGAGATCCCACGTAACCGTACAGAAATTCATGGCCGCAAACCCAGAATACCGCACACGGTCCGCCACATAGCTTGCCCGTCCTTGTCGTAAAACCTGTGCGGGTAGCGTACGACAGCCGCATCGGTACGGAGGCGGTGGCCGCCCAAAACGAATTCACTTGCGGAACCCATGATCTCCCGAATCAGTGCAGTATGCTCGTCAGCCTTGTCGGCAGGCGCGACCAGTACGATTGCATCGTGGATTGGCGCGGCAAGTCCCAGACCGCGGTTCATTGCGGCGATGCTGGCAATCTGCAACAGATGCGCGCCCGTAGCCTGGATCAGAAAGTTCTTCAGTGGGCGCGTGTTGATCCGCAGCGGGAAATCCAGGGAGCTGCGGCCGTAACGTTGCGCCCGATCGATCTCGCGGGACAGTTCCAGCAGCGGATCAATCTGCCGGCGCCACTCGAATTCGGTAACGATTTCGCCGTTTTGCATAGCGTCCGAGACCACTGCATCGGTCCATGCCCAGTATTTCTTGTAGGTTTTCCGGTGCAGCCGCAGAATGTCTTCGGCTTTGGCAACCGAACACCCCAGCTTGCGCGCGGCGCCTTGGGCACCCTGCCCGTACTGCGCCGCCAACGCTGCGGTTTTTGCCAGCTTGCGCTCGTTTTCGTAGTGCTCCCGAACCGCATCTTTCGGGGCAAGCTTCATCTGAATCGCGAGTGCCAAGTACGGGTCGCCCGTGTGATACGCATCGATCATCCGCTCGTCACCCGACAGCACCCCAGCAATCAGAAAC
>JBKPNX010000069.1:0-75517 GCA_046732855.1 Pseudomonadota bacterium | reverse complement strand
CCCCTAGTACGAGAGGACCGGGGTGGACGAACCTCTGGTGGACCGGTTGTGGCGCCAGCCGCACCGCCGGGTAGCTACGTTCGGTCGGGATAACCGCTGAAGGCATCTAAGCGGGAAACCCTCCTCAAAACCAGGTCTCGTTGAGAGCCGTGGTCGACCACCACGTCGATAGGCCGCAGGTCGAAGCGGGGCAACCCGTGCAGCCGAGCGGTCCTAATCGCTCGAACGCTACGCCCGCACCCAGCCCCAAGCACGCGGTGGGCTCAAGTAGGCCGAAGGCCGCTAGCCCACTCCAAAAGAAGAGGTCAGAGGTCAGAGATCAGAGGTCAGAAGACGACGTCGCCAGCCGATCCGTTGGCGGCCAAGCTTCTGTTCTCTGCGCTCCGTTCTCTGTCCTCTGCCCCATGCTCCAACAGCTTCACGACTCCAGGACAGGCATGCCAGGCCCGAGGCTTCCCGGAGCCGCGGATCACCGGCCGGGACTGCGGACCAGGGCCGCGCCCCCGGCGCGCGCCGTCGGCCCCGCCCGGCGTCATCTGTCATCTGTCCTCGGACATCTGTTCTCTGTCTTCTGTTCTCTGGACTCCTGCCTCGACCTGGTGGTCACAGCGCGGAGGTCCCACCCGACCCCATTCCGAACTCGGCCGTGAAACTCCGCCGCGCCCAGGGTACTGCCCCAACAGGGGTGGGAGAGCGGGTCGCCGCCAGGTCGAGCCAGGAGTCCAGAGAACAGAGGTCAGAGATCAGAGATCAGAGATCAGAGGTCAGAGGTCAGAGATCAGAGGTCAGAGGTCAGAGATCAGAGGTCAGAGGTCAGAGATCAGAGGTCGGAAAATGACCAAAGACATGGGACCAAGATGGGCGCCGCGCCCGATCGGCCAGGCTCCCCTAAGCTCGACCGGACCGATTGCGGCTGCGACCTGGCCGTCGGCCGTAGGCTTATCGCCTGGCCGCCGGCGCGCCCTTATGCCGTCTGCCCTGCACGACTCGCTTCCCGACCTCTGAGGGCGCAGACCTCCTTCGGTCTGCCCCTCGGACATCTGACATCTGACTTCCGCATCTGACATCTGACATCTGACATCTGACATCTGAATCTGACATCTGATCCCTGACCTTCGCGGGGTGGAGCAGTCCGGTAGCTCGTCAGGCTCATAACCTGAAGGTCGCAGGTTCAAATCCTGCCCCCGCAACCACCGACGATCCACGCCCCGGCCCGCCATGGCCGGGGCGTTCGCGTTTGCGCTCACCCGCCTCGCAGAACTGCAGAATGCGGGCAAGATCGCCGTATAGCTGCACCTCCAGGCCACCCTCCTCGTTCGGGGTCAGCGTGATCCGCTCGATCTGGCTGCGGATGATCTCCGCGGCCTCAGCCTTGATCATCGGGTCGGCGAGCGCCTGCTCGAGTTCAGCCACCTTCTCGCGGTGCAGCCCAGGCAGGTTCGGGTGCAACCGGATCTTGGGCGGCTCCGGCGTCGATGCCAGGCGCTGCTCGAGCATGGCCTTCTCGGCCTCGAGCTCGGCCATGCGCTCCTTCATCGAGGGCTGATACATGCCGTCCTCGATCGCCCGGATGATGCTCGCGATCTTCCGCCCAACCGCCTCCAGTCGACCCTCGTCCTCGGCCCGGTATCGGGTCTTCTCCGCGGCCAGGCGGTTCACCTCCTCCTGATATATACGGGCGAACTTCTCGACCAGCTCGGGCGCCAGCAGGCGTTCTCTCAGCCCGTCCAGGACGCGGCGCTCCAGCTCCTCGCGCCTGACCTTCAGGTCGTTGCTGCATGTCCCCTTGGAGCGGTTAGTGGCGCAGCCGTAGTTGGAGGCGTCGATGATAGTGAATCCGCCGCCGCATACTCCGCACTCGAGCAGGCCGCTCAGCAGGTATTCGCGGCGGTGCGCGCCGTTCAGGCTGTTGCGATCAGCGTCCCGCGTCATGACGATCGTCACCTCGGCCTGGCGCGCCTTGACCGCGTCCCACAGCTCGTCCCTCACGGTGCGCAGCTCGGGTACCGGCACGACCTCCCACTGCTCGGGCGGGTTCGGTCGGGCGACCTTCTTGCCCGTGCGCGGGTCCTTGACGTACGAGCAGCGGTTCCACTCGATACGCCCGACATAGAGCGCGTTGTTGAGGATGCCGGTCGCGCGATCGACCTGCCCCCGAATCGTGGTGTCGCGCCACTCGCGCCCGCCCGGTCCCCGCACGCCCTCATCGTTGAGCTGCTTGGCGATCGCGCGCGGACTCACGCCAGCGGCGAACAGCTCGAAGATGCGGACGACCACCGCCGCCTCGACGGCGTTGATTCTGCGCTCACCGGCACCGTCAATCCCGGCCGGCAGGACGTCGTACCCGTACGCTTTGCCGCCGGGGATCTTGCCCTTGAGCGCTCGACCCAGCTGACCCCGCTTGGTCTTCTCGCCCAAGTCTTTCGAATACGCCTGCGCCATCATCCCCAGCACCCCGGCGTGCATCGCGGTGATCTCGCCCGCATTGACCGCGTGCAACCTGATGCCCAGGAACGTCAGCCGATCGTGCAGGTCGGCGACGTCGGCGAGCTTACGACTCAGCCGGTCCAGGGCTTCGATGATGATCACGTCGAACCGGCGCGCTTCGGCATCCAGCTCCATCTGCTGGAAGGCGGGTCGGAACCGACTGCCACCGCTCAGCGCATGGTCAGGGTAGACCTTGACGATCTTCCAGCCCTGGACCTCGGCGTGGCGCCGGCAGACCTCGACCTGATCCTCGATCGAAGCCTCACGCTGATTGTCGGAGCTGTAGCGGGCGTAGATGGCGGCGCGGAGCGAGGTCATCGGATTCTTGGTCCTCAGACGCCTTCACGATTTCTGCTCAACCGCTCGACCACGGCATCGAGCCGTTTGAATGCGGCGTACTCGTCCGCGAAGATATAGTACTGTTCGGCGTCCGATAGTCGGCGTGGCCTAGGATCGTCGTGGATGCCCACATGGGCGGGATCTTCCTTGGCGATGGATGAAGCTGCAGCGTGGCGAAACTCATGAGCGCAGATCCGTCTGCCGAAGGCAGCCTCGGTCACCTTGCCGATTTCGTGCGATAGGTCGCGGGGACCGATCGGGCGGCCCAGCCAAGAAATCCACAGTGCATTTTCAGCATCCGGCCTGACACCCAGCAAGGCACGCCGATAGTAGGCCATATAGCGCCGAACGCGATCCGTCAGGATCGCCGGGAGCGGCCCGCCTCTCGCGCGGCGGCCTTTCATCTCAGCGCCCGTGAACTGGAGCCTGTACACCGGCCCGTCTTCGATCAGATGCTGACCGATCCGAATCGCGGCCAAATTGTGGCTCCTCATAACCGCCCGCGAGGCAAGCAGCGCGATCGCTAGGCCGTTCCGATACATGAGCGAGCGCTGCTTTTGCGTCCCTTTCTGACCATTGTCGGCATGGTCCATCAGCGCGATACCCAGATAGAACAGCTCCCGAATCGAGGGCAAGTTGTGATGTTTGTCTGTCGGTCGCACGGCGCACTTGAGCTTGCGAATCAGGGGCAGCATCCAGGTCCAGTCTTGGTCGGGGGCTAACGCCTCGAGCATGTAGCGAAGGGCGGCCGCGTGGGTGACGAGTGTCCACGCGCCATTGCCGAGGCTTCGTTGCGCCCGCAGATACGCCAGAACCCGTGCTTTGGTGACCCGCTCGCCCGGACACTGATCGGGATCTAGCGCCCCCTGGCCGTGCAACCAGTTCAAAAACATGCCATAGCGGCGTATGTAGAGCCTCTTTGTGCTGTTGCGCCACCGTGAGGCGGGGCGCGACTCGGCAAGCAAGTCGTCTTGATTAGCGCAAGCGGCGAGCAAAGCATCTCGATCGCGCTTCCGCCAAGCCGCGAACCGAAGCGCCCGGCCTTTGTAAACGTCTGGCACGACTTCCTCCCTTCCGGTCCTAAGCCGCTTGCACCAGGTTCAGCAGATAGGCATCGAAATACTTGAAGACCTCTTCGGTTTCCAGCTCGCAGTAGTACTTGATCGTGGTCTCGAGCTTCTTGTGGCCGAGCAACATCTGCACGTCGACGTATCGGCCCGGATGCGCCGAGAGATAGAGCTTGGCGGCCACATGCCGGAAGCTGTGCGGGTTGATCGCGAAGCCCAAGTATTGGCTCATCAACTTTTTGATGAGGTGCGACATGCTGTTCAGGTTCTTGCGTCCACCGTCCCGGGTCGGAAACAGCCACGGGCTCGGCCCGGCCACGAGCAAGCTTCGATACTTGTCCTGGTAGAGCTGGAGCAGCCTGATCGTACATTTCGACAGCGGAACCTCGATGGCCTTGTCGTTCTTCACTTGAGCGGCCGGGTAGTAGAGTGCGACCGCAGCATCCTTGCCGTTGTGCGACCGGAGGATATTCGTCTCGAGGTCGGTTCCCAGCAAATTCGAGATCCGCAGAGGCGCTCGCTGCGCGATTTTGATCCAGAGCGCTCCAGCGATGCGGTTAGCATCGGAGGAATCGGGCTTCTTCTTCTGCTCGACGTCGGCCACAATCCGCTCCGGAAGCAGCAGAAACGCCTGAACGTTGCGGAGGTCCTGAAAGGTGCCAAGGAGCGGCGGGCGCTTTCCGGGAGCCCATCCGAACGCGGCTGAACTTTCTTGCAGATGCTGCCGAGCGTTCGGATCTCGGATTCGGGACTGTTGGCCCAGAGCTTGGCGACCATGTACAGGTCGTTGGCGATGCCATGGATCTGAGACTTGCGGCGCGTGCTGCGCTTGCGGCGTCGCGGCGGGACCGCGAGGCCGATCCAGGTCACGACGTCATCTTCCACCCGCATGATGATACCCCTGAACCTCAAGTTAGCGATCTTGTGGTCGAAGGGAGCAGCATGGCGGACCATGCGCGCGACCCGCACCTCGAGATTCGGGCCACGCATGCGGGCGGCCCGCGCCTGCTTGTATGCCTCCGCCGTGAGCGTGTAGTGCCGGACGCCCAGCGCCTCCCGCTCGGGGGACGGCAGTATTGGCGAGATGAGATAGATCTCGACGCCGAGGTCGCCCGCCTCCCGGGCGTGCCTGTCGAGCAGCGCATGGGCAGCGGCGACAGCACTTTGCAGGTCGGGCGCCTCGATGGTTTCGAGCTCGCTCGTTATGTCGATTTCCTCAGCAGGGTTCTTGATCGGCGAACCGAGCAAGATCCGGTAACGGTAGTCGCGGTTCTCGAGCACCCATTTGACGGCAGTGACCTTCCACAGGGTCGGGTGACGGCCGAATGCGTCGTCCTCGTTTGAGGTCGTCATTGGTGCACTCCGTTATGATAAGTTGTGGGCAAATATTAGTATAACATAATTGACGATAAAATAGTAGCTGGAAATCAAGAGTGCTTGCTGAGCAAAACAGAACTGGTTTAGGGAACCATGATTTTTGACGACTGTCTAGAGTAGAACCTCGGGTGAACAATAGCTGCATCTAATCTTTTCTAAAGGTAGAAATTCCTTGGCCTTGAAAGATGGAATTAATTGCACGTCAGTCGGCCCATGCGATCCGCGCCAGGCCACAGGAGCGCGAGCCGTAGCGCACCTGGCTGATCGCGACGGAGACGGACACGTCGGTAAGGCGAGTGACCGAGTCCTGTCGTGCGTGCGCTCGGCGAACGGATCAGCGCGGCTGCGGACGCCTTCGATCTACGCCCGAGGAACGGCTCAGCGTCAGCATTAGCAATCCGGGATGGCTAAGCCGATCGCCATCGCTGCTCAGTAGGCGTCGCGGCGGCCCAGAACTCGTTGCCCGCGGAGTACCAGCATCCCGCCTCGGTGGACGCAGTACTCGACTGCCGGGCTCTTTGAGGATTCGCCTTCCCAGTCGATCGAGGTGGAGGACCGCCATATCCTCATGCTCGCCCCGCTACGAGCCTGCGGGGGCGCGCGAGGGTGTCCCGGACGGAGTCTTTGTCCTCAAGGCGCGCAGTTAGTACAGACCGGGCGAGGTCATCGGGGAGGCATTCGCTGAACTTGAGCTTGGCGAGCGCTCTCGCTGGAACCGTTACGGGCAAACCAGCCACGTCAAGGCCGTCAATGGCCCTGGCCAACGCCGCCGGATCATCCCCAGCTACCCTGACGCTGAAGTTATCGGCCGCCTCGGCCACAAAACCGACCCCTGCTAGCCCGGCCGCCAGCGCGGCATTCGCGCGACCACCAGCAAAGGTCCACAGGCGCAGCTCCGAGTCACCATATCGAACGATCGGGAGGCTCGCGCCATCGCAGAAGGCAAATGCTTCCCGGAGCGCCGTAAGGCGAGCCGAAGCGCGCGAGGAGAGCGCGACCTCAGGAGCTCCCAGCACAAGGACCCGCTCTATCGCTCGACAAAGGGCGGCATGCATCGCCCGCGAGGACCCGAACCAGCGCGAACGACCCGAGCCCGGTGACGGCTCCACCGAAACGAGCCGCCGCGGCCAATCGATCTCGAGCACACGCCAACTTCTGCCGCCGAGCGGGATGGTCTTTGTCTCCCCACCGCGCGCTTCAACACTCAGCGGGTCGACCTCCCCGAGCCCGAGCCGGCCGTACCGGACCTGCAGCAGCAGCGGCGTGGTGAATGCCGAGACCAGCTCAAGGAAGTGCCGCCGTCCGAACGCACGCTCGCCGGCGCGGCCGAAACCGAGCACGCCGCTATCCGCGTGCAGGATGTTGCTCGCCAGCATGTGGCGCACGGCCGCCTCGCGGTCCTCCTCGGCAACGCTCGAGAACACGTCTCCCAGCCAGTACTGCCACCCGCGGTGGGCGAGCCCACCCTCCTGCAGCACGAGCGCCATGACCTGTTGCGCGAACAGGTGCGCCGGCCTCTCCGGCGGGTGCACCGGTTCTGTGAATCCCTCGCGCCACAACCTGGCGATGCCGAGCGCGGCGATCAGGGCTTCCTCGGTGGTCGCCAGGACCAAGCAGTTCCGAACGCTGCCCGGGCGTCTGCCGGTGCGCCCCATGCGCTGTAGGAAGGAGGCGGCCGAGGGCGGCGCGTCGACCTGCACTACGCGATCGAGGTCGCCAACATCCAATCCGAGTTCGAGGGTGCTGGTGGCGATGATTACACAGTCCGGCGCGGCGGCGAACGCCGCCTCTGCCCGCCGCCGCTCGTCGGCACTGAGCGAGCTATGCGAGACAAAGGTTCGAACCCCCTCCTGGTGCAGCCCCGCCGCGATCTCTTCAACGCGCGCCCGGCTGTCGCAGAAGACCAGCCGCCGCTCACCGCGGAAAAGCCTGGCCAACACGGTCACGACGTTATCGAGTGAGCCGACAAAGTCGACGCTAACATCACCGTCGGAGGGCAGTCGGGCGGGGCCGACTACTCGCCCTCCTACGTCGCCGCGACCCAGCCAGGCAAGGAGCGCGTCGGGGTTCCCGACTGTAGCAGACAGACCGAGGCGTTGCAGACGGCGACCGGCGAGCCGCTGCAGCCGCTCGAGGACGGCGAGCAAATGCCAGCCGCGGTCGTCGCCGGCGAATGCGTGAAGTTCATCCACGACGACCGCGCGCAACTCCGCGAACATGGCTCTGTGGTCGACGCGCCGCGAGATCAGCATCGCCTCCAGGGACTCGGGCGTCGTGAGCAGGATGTCCGGCGGGTCGCGTATTAGCTTGCGCCGCGCGGCGTCGCCGATGTCGCCGTGCCAGAGCGCCGCGGTCCGGCCTAGGAGGGAGGCGTAGCGGTGGATGCGAGGCTCGAGGTTGTTGAGCAGGGCGCGCAGCGGGCAGACGTAGATAACCGCAAGACCACGCCATCCCTCGGTGAGCATGCGGGAGAGGAGGGGAAATAAGCCCGCCTCCGTCTTCCCTCCGGCGGTCGGGGCGAGCAGCAGCACGTCCTCGCCCGCCAGGACTGGCGCAATGGCCTCAAGCTGGGTTGGGCGCATGGATGCCCAGCCCAGGGTGTTGACTATGTGGTAGCGCAACGCCGGGTGGAGCGCATCAAAGGCAGTCACAGCTTGAGCTCGATGTCTTCCACCGAGTTTGCGCCCGCACCCGCCCGCTCAGTCGGCGTCATCTCATCCTCGGTGAGCGTCGGTGCATAGTGGCGACGGGGGTCGAAATCTGCGAACTGGTCGACGCGGTCGAGCACCTCCGCGACCAGCTTCTTGAGGAAGAGGCGCGGCGCGATGCCAACCTGGCCACCCAGCTCCCCCGTTACGGCGTCGGCGAGGTCCTGGATGTACCGATCGTCGACGACAGCACGCACTCGCTCGGCCGCCTGTGCCTGCTCCGCGAATAGGTCCCGGACCCGGCCGCCGACGCGCGCGAGCAAGTCGAGGTCGAAGCCGGGCAGCCGGATCTGCACCGCCCGCGGGTTGTCGAAGCGCGCCTCGGTCGCGAAGTCGACCTGCAGGCGCTGGGCCAAAGGCGGTAAGCGCTGAACCCCCTGTGGCCCTTCGAAGAAGGCAGTGGTGCCCGTCACGAGGAGGTAGAGGCCAGGGTAGCGACCGGCGTCGATCTCGTCGATCAGCTGCCTCAGGGCGTTCAGACCTCTCTCGCGCGTGTCCGCGCGCATGCGCTGCAGCGTCTCGGCCTCGTCGAGCACGAGCAAAAGTCCGGGGTGACCGGAATCCCTGAGGATCGCGAGCAGCCCGGCAATGAAGTGCGTGGCGCTGAAGTGGTCGATGTCACCCTTGACACCGGCCGAGCGCTTGATCGCGGCGGCGACGTTGGGCTGCCCGCCGAGCCAGGCGATCAGTCCTTCTCCGAGTGCCGGATCATCCACGAGCAACGCCCTGCGATAGGCTCGGAGCACGGCGGAGAAGGAGGGCGCGCTTCGGCTGACGGTCGCGAGCCGTCGCTCCATGAGCCGATCTGTGGCGGCGACCAGCATCTTCGCGTCGTCCGAACTCACCGTGTTCTCGGCTAGGACCTCCTCCTCAAGGGTGTAGAACCACCCATCGAGAACCCCGCGCAACGCGCCCTCGCGGCTGTCGGCGGTCGCGAGGCGCTCGGTCATGCGGCGGTAGACGGTCTCCATCCGATGCAGGGGCGTCTCCGTCTCCGAAACCTGCACCTCGCTGGTGGCGAAGCCCCGAAGGCGAGCTCGTTCCTGCAGCCAGCGTGCGAAGAAGGTCTTCCCGCTGCCGTACTCGCCGCGTACGGCCTTGAAGGTGCCGCGCCCGAGGGCGACCGCATCCAGCTCGGCGTCGAGGGCAGTCTCGAAGCGCTCCATGCCTACGGCGAAGGCCGCAAGCCCGTCCCGAGGGACGGTGCCCCGACGGAGCGCGTCGAGGATGCTTGCACGGCGATGCGGGCTCGGCATCAGCCCCTCGGCAGCTCGAACTGCACCCGCATGAGTTCACCGTCGAGCGTAACGGTACCCTGGCCGGGCTCAAGCCGGAGCACCGGCGTCTGGTCGACGTTCAGCACGCGGCGCGCGGCGTTGACGATCGTCACTACGCGGAACGCCGAGACGCCCAGCGCCTGGGCGAGCGCGGTCTGGCTGAGCCGGCCGCCGCGGGCATCGAGCGCGGCGAGGAGGCGGCGGACGTCCTCGTCCTTGGGCGCACCGCGCCCGGCGAGACGTTTCTGGGCAGCGTAGGTGGCTGAGGCGAAGACGTCCGCGATCCAGTCGGGCCGGCGAGCGGCCGCGCCCTCCGGGAAAAGCTCCGGCTGCAATGCGCGGTCGCGACGGGGGCGCCCTGTGGGGCGAAAGCTTGTGGCCAGGGAGGCGGTGGGTACCGCCGGTCCGCCTGCCTCCCACCAAGTGGGCTGGACGGGGGGTGCTTCCGCCCAACCGTCCGGCGAGAAGCCGGCCGTCAGCACCGCAAGCGGAACTACGACCTCCTGCGGGCTCGCGCCGCCATGATACCCGCTGCGCTTCTGGGCGTAGCGGATCGTCTCGCTCCAGGTCAGGACGACAGCGTCGGCGCTGTCGGGTGGGAGCACGCGTCCCCCACGCAGCTCAACTTCTTCCACAGCCACGTGGCCACCGGCGCGCCGCCAGCGATCGCCACCCGGCGCGCTGCGCTGCGTCGTACCGCTCTCGATGACATGGCCGTGATCCCCGGTCAGGACCACGATCCGGCCCGCATCCCGCGCCTCGCGCAGCAACGGCCGCAGAAGGCGCAGCGCGTCTGGGGACCAGCGTATGTGCAGCTGGTCAGAGCCGGCCAGCTGGGCGTCGACGGCATTATGGACTACGCCGACGACGCGCTGTGCCTGGTTGGCAATCCCGTCGCGCAACTCACCCGTCAGTGCGCCATCGTCCTCGAGCTCGGCCTTATGGAACAGCCGCGGCGGCCGGCCTGCACGTGAGACCTGGACGAGGGCCGGATGCTCGGCGAAGCCCGACTTCTCGCTTGTCGCCGTGCCCCGGGTGAGTCGGCCGCTGAACAGGGTCGCGCGCGAGACCTCGGTGACGGTGGGCAGCGCTGCGATGACGGGCGGCGCCTCGGCCCGGCCTTGCGGGATCAACTCGATCCAGCCCTCGCGAAGTAGCCCCGGCAGCAGGCGGCGGTGGATCGCGAAGCTGAGCCCATCAAGCACAACGAGGAGCACCGGCGCCTGCCGGGCGAGCGGCGCGACCACCGCTTCAAGCACCGCCTCCACCGGTAGCACCTCGCCGCCGCCACCGCCGGTCCTGTTCCAGGCCCGGAGCGCCTCGGCGAAGCGTCGGTTCTCGCGCTCCCGGCGTGCCAGGGCGAGTGCAACGAGACGGCCGTAAACCGCGGCCAGCTCCGCGATCTCGTCGTCAGGTAGGGCAAGACGCGCGAGGTCGACAAAACCCCCTTCGCGCGCATAGGCGATGGCGACGGCGGCGAGATCGCCGAGCTCGCCTTCCGGCGTTCCGAGCCAGCGCAGGAGGCGGACGGCCATCTGAAGCCGCTCAACCCGGTCGCCCCGCCGCGCCGCCTGCTCGTGAGCGAGGACCGGACGCACTGCGGCCTCGACCTCCGCACGACGCTGCTCGTCAGGCGCGTCGAGGGCCGTATGAAGGGCTTCGGCACACACCCGGAGCCGCGCCTCGAAACCGAGCGCCAATACCGGGCTCAGGCCAGCATGAGCCGCGACTTGGAGATCCTCGAGCACTTGGGCGGCACGCTCATGATAGCGGGCTGTCTCGTTGGTGTCGTCGAGGCGGGCCGCGACCCGCTTGGCGGCCTCGGCAAGATTCTGTCCAGCCTCGCGGGCGATGCGCTGGCCGCCGAAGTACGGCTCCAGGCGTACTGCCGCCTCGCGCAACTCGGAAGACGAATCCTGCTCGGCGAAGACGACACCGCAGACGAGGCCGAGCGGCAACACGTCGGCACCCCTGCCTGCCTCGACGGCACCCACGACGAGGCCGCCCGCGGGTCCGGCCACCTCCGTGAGCCGCGCCGCGATCCGATCCCGCATCGGCTCCGGCAAAACCGCGAAACGGCCGAGGTTCTCTCCGTCGAGTGTCCAGCGCAGGAGCGCGCCGACGTCCGGACGGGCATCCGGGAGACCGATGCCGTGCTCGAGCAGGTGACGCCACGCGGTGTCGGCGTCGAGCACGCCGCCCGCGACCGGCGGGTAGCCACCGGGTGGGGCGTGGTCGAGCAACAGTTCGGCGATCCAGTCCTGTCCGCTCAGGCGCGAGTCGACCGCGTGCGCCTGGAAAGCGGTGCGCACCATCTGCCAGCTGTTGGCCTGAAGCAGCCTGCCGCGCGCGAACCGGGCGGTGAGGTCGTCGCCAAGCGCCGTCTCGTCGAGGCTCGTGACCACCACCAGGCCGCCATCGGATGTCTCCCCGAACGCGGCGAGGCGCTCGCGCAGCTCGAGCCCCGACTCGCACCAGACGAGTTGAAAGCTCGCCCCGTTCCGCTCGATCCGCTCCGGCCACGGCCGCCGCGCGGGCGAGCGGATGCCGATCAGGCGTGCTCCCGGGTTCCGGTGCAGGACTTCCTCGACCTGCGCTCTGATCTGCTGGGTCGATGGCGCCCGCACGCTCATTCCCCGCGGGTCCTTCGTGTCAGGCGCCACTGGATGCTGAGGTGCCCATCGGGCTCGGCCTCGAGCCTTCGCTCGAGCTCAGCCAGCACCGCAAGCGCTTCCGTAGCCGGGAGATCGCTGTGCGCCTCGGCGGCGACCTCCTCGATGCCGTCACCGGGTGGCGGTGGTGGCGGCGGCACGGGCGGAGGCGCCTCCGCAAGCAGCCGGAGCGCCTTCGCGCGGGCCTGATCAAGGGCGGGCCTCAGGGCGGTGACGTGCTCGTCCACGGTCAGCGCCTCGGCGAGTTGCCCCCGGATCGCATCGGCTGCGGCGCGGCGATGGTCCTGAATCCGGTGCAGCGCCTCAAGGCTCTGCCAGTCGAAGCCGGCGAGAAATGCTTCAAGCTCGGCGGCCGTGGCCAGCGTCCGAGCCATGGCCGCCTCGGATTTCCGAACCGCGGCGCGGGCAAGCGCCTCCACGACCTTCGACCCATCGCCTGCGGCCTCGGCCTCCGCGAGCAGCGCCATGGCGGAGCGCGCGGTCACAAGTCGGTCAGCATCCTGCGCTTCCCCGCGATAGGCGACGAGTTGCGCCTCGAGCGTGCGCACGAGGCGGGCGAGCGGGCCGGCCGCCGCCCGCGCCGGCGCCAGCAGGGCCGCCACCAATCGGTCGACGTTGGCAGCATTCAACACCTCGGGCGGGGTCAAGCCGAACAGCGCCGCCGCGCGCTCCCGCGCCCGAACCCAAGCATCCGCCGGCGGCAAAGCCTGCTCGCGCAGCTCCAGCTCGTCGTCGAGCCGATCGAGGGTCGGCCGAACCGCCACGCCGTGATGAAAGAAGCTGCGGTTGGCCTGCTCGGCGTAGGTGAAAATGATCAGGTTCTGGACCTCGCGCGTGAGACCCATGGGGCGCGGGTCGTCTGTCCATTCCCGCAGGCGCTTGACGGTCATTGCTCCGCCGTGCTGGCCGTGGAGGCGAGCCAAGTGGCTCGGCCAGTAATGCCCGAGGACGAAGTGGGTAGCACCCACGGTGCCGAGGTTGAGCGGGTTTGCGATCGTCGACACGAGCTGCCGCGTCGCCCGGTCGGCGACGAAGATGCGATGCTCCGGGTCGGCAATCGCCTCCTGCAACACCTCGTGCACCTTTCTGAGGTGGATGGGCCGGATCTCCTGATCGAACTGCGGGTGCGCCGGGAAGCGGTATGCGAACAGCTGGTCGAGCAGGCGCTGGAAGGCGTCGCCGAGACCGGCGCCAACCGGCACCTGCGGCTCGAAGGTGCCGTCGAGCGAGCGCAGGTGGTCGGTCGGGTCGAGTGGCGTTGCGACGGCGTCCTTCGGCTGATCCGCGATGCCGTAGGCGACTTCAAGGCAGTTGCGCAGCCGCTGCTGGAGTTGGCTCTGCTGGTTCCTGAGCAGCGCCCGAGCCTGCGTTCGGTCCGAGGCCGAGAGATGGCGGGCGGCGTCGTCGAACCGCTCGCCCGTCAGCAGATAGTCGAGCAGGACCAGGGTCCCGAGTTCCCGCTGGGCTTTGTCGCTGAGGTGCGACGGTAGCCAGGCGACCGTCTCCGCTCGTTCCCCGAAACTGTCGAGGCGGGCGCGTGTATCGGCGGGCGTGTGCCGCGGGTCGAAAGGCACGCCGAGCACCACCGTCCATGTCCCGCCCCGTCCGCGCAGGCGGTCGTCGGCGAGCTCGAAGATGTTGTCGTGCACCACATCCACTTGGCGCCGGGTGCCGCGCCAGATGAACGTATAGTCGTTGAGGAAGCCGTCCCCCTCCGTGATGCCGAGTTCCTGGAACAGCATTTCGCGGATCTTGCGGCGACGGTTGCCCTCATTGTCGTATTGGCGCGCATTGGCCAGGATCGGCTCGGTGTCGACGCCGGTGATCTGCACCGTGACCACCGGGTTCGCGTCCTCGGTGATCTTGATCTCGCCAACCTCCGCCGCCCACTGCCGCAGCTTCGTCAGCACGGTGCCGCCCTCGCGCCGGGCGAGCGGCGAGCTCACGCTGCCGTGGTTGAGGGCGGCGAGGCGGGGCGGCGTCAGCGCCTTGAGCGACTCGACTTCGGGCACGAGGGCCGCGAGCAGCAGCGTTTTGAGTAGGCGCGCGTCGTTGCGCAGCCCGAGCGCCGCCTGTGGGTCGGCCGTCCCCTCCTGCAGGTCCTGCCAGCTGACCCCGTGGTGGCGCTCAAGCAGCGGCAAGAGCTTCTGCGTCCAGAGTTTCTTCGCGTTTTCGAACTGCAGGCGCGTGCCTTCTGTGAACGGCTCGTCGCCCTCGGCGATCACGTCCCAGAGGTCGCCAACCGGGATGACCATGCCGAGCTCCAGCTCCTCGCGCCGCTCAACGAGGAGCTGCAGCATGAGCTTCAACGCGGTCCGCTCCCGCTGCAGGAGCGACGAGACGGCGATCAGCGTCTGCACCAGCGCCGGGCTGAACGGGTAGACCTGGCGGAACATCGCCCGCTCGCCGGTCGAGCCGAGCAGCGTCTCAAGCACGTCCTGGCGCCGGCCCGCGAATTCCTCGAATGCGGCGTCGAGGGTCAGCCGGGCCGTGTCGGAGACCGGGTTCAGCAACCGCTTCCGCGCGATCACCGGCAGGTTGCGGTCCTCCAGCGTGATGCGGTGGAAGCGCGCCTCCCAGTGCTTGAGCACATCGGCAAACTGGAGCTGTAGCGCGCCCGCGAGGTTGTCGCCGACGAGGTCGCGAAGGTCGCGTTGGCGGGCGACGAAGCTCACCAGCGGGATCGGCCGGTCGGAAAGCTGTGCCTCGACCAGCTTGACCAACTTCTGGCCCTCGCTCGCAACGAAGTTCACGTCGGCCGCCCGCGTCGCGAGCCAGAGGATCAGCTCGTCGAGGAACAGGACCACCGCGTCGTAGCCGAGCCGCCGCGCGTGCCCGCTCATGATCGAGAGCCCCTCGTCGAGGCTGACGAAAGCCTCGCGCTGCCCGGCGGCGACGCGCCCGTAGGAGGCGAAGAAGCGCTCGATCAGGTCGCCCACGAGCCGCTGCCGCTCCTCGCCCCTGGGCGGCTCCAGCATCGCGGACTCGAAGCTGGCCGCGTCCCAGCCGCTCTCCAGCGCACCCCAGCCGTCACCGCCCTCCGCCCGCCCCTCGTTGAGCCGTCCGAAGAATGCCTCGTCGCCCATCTGCGCCCGCAGTCCGCGCGCGTCGTCGAACAGCGACTCGGCGAGGTAGAAGCCGGGCACCGGCGCATCAGGTCGGACTCGGCGCACGTGCTCGGCGTATTGGCCGAGGATGGCCGACTCCATGTCATGAGCGCCGACCATGTGATAGGGCACCATGAGGAAGCGCCGGCCCTCGGTCCAGGTGTTGTGGCGCGCCACCACGTCGGCGAGTTCCGGGATCGAGCGTGCCCGGACGTTGCCGGCGAGCAGCAGATTGAGCACTGCCATAAAATGGCTCTTGCCGGCGCCGAAGCTGCCGTGCAGATAGCACGCCTTGCTGCTGCGACCCTCGATCGCGCCCTGGATGAAGGCGAGCGCCTCGTCGAAGCAGCGCCGGAGCTGCGGCGTCACGACGTAATCGCGCACCGTCGCATCGGCGGCCTCGACGCCTTCGGTGAGCTTGAGGACGAAGTCGCCTTGATGCACCCTCTCCGGGATGCGGATCAGGTCCTTGAGCAGCGCGCGCTCGCTCATCACTCGGCGGCCTCCCTGGTTGCTGGGTGGCGGCCCCGCCGGCCCGGCCTCGCCGGCGGCGTCCAGGCGGCGAGCTCGTCGTCGTTGAAGCCGAGGACCCGCGCCTCGTCGCGCACAAAGTCGGCGAAGTAGTCGCCCATGCGCGCGCCCATCGCGCGGTCGTACTCATTATGCCACTGGCGAAGCCAGGGCAGCAGCTCACGCAGCCCCGCGAGCAGCGGCAGGAGGCGCTCGTGCGACCAGCCCTCGCGCTCCTTGCGCTCAAGGTAGTAGTGGGCGATCGCCTGCGCCTGCTGGAGATGGTCGTAGCCGGCCCAGCTCACGACCGGGCTGCCGTCGGCCTCGCGCTCGCAGAACGGGTAGCTGACGAAACGTTCCTTCGGCACGTCCAGCCCGCCACGGAGCCGCCAGTAGTCGGTCTTCTGGAAGTCGGCGCCCTTGTACTTGGGGGGCACCGTGATGTCGCCGACCTCTTTCGCCTTGAGCGTCTTGGCCTGGTTCGGCGTCAGCCGGCCCGGATCGCCCTCGGGCAGCTGGGCGCGCGCGTCGATCGCGTCCTCCTGGCGCTGCAGCTGCCAGGTCCGTTCCCACTCGGCCCGCTTCCTGAGACCGCTCTCGTTGTAGCGCAGCACCGGCAAAAACGGCACCGACTCTCCGAGCACCAAGTCTCTCACCAGCGTGGCGATCTCAAAGTCCGGACGGCCGGTGTAGACCTCCGCGACCTGCATGAACTCGGCATCGCGCCGGGCGAGGTCGGCGAGGCGGTTGGTGGACGTGAGGGCGGGCTCGCCGGGCCAGTAGCGCTCGTCCTCGAGGCGATCCAGCAGCCAGCGCTGTAGCGCCTCCTGCTCCATCTTATGCCAGGGCTCGAGCGCCCAGCGGCGCTTATACTCGGGCCGCTCGATGAGGCCGATGAAACGGTCGCTCTCGATCAGCTCGATCCGCCGTTCGACCAGCGACCGGTAGTCGTCCGGCCAGTGCGCCGGCAGATCGGTGATCGGCGTCGAGCGGTGGCGCTCGAACCACGCGGTCTCCAGCTCGCCCCGCGCCATCTTACGCGCCATGACGACTTCGAACGCCCGCTCGCCGAGCTTCAACGACGGCGGGGCCGGGCGCTCGAGGTCCTGGTCGAGCAGGCCGTAGAGTCGGTAGCAGCGCCAGTCCAGCTCCTCCTGTAGCGCGATCATCTCGGCGCGCGCGGACTCGGCCTCGCGCCGGGCGGCTTCGAGCAAGGGTCGCGTCGGCACCTCCTGCGTGGCGACCGCATGTGGCAGATGCTGCGCGAATCTCTGCGCCAGAGCATCGAGGCGCCGTGCAAGGTCAAGCGGATGTGGTTGAGCAAGCGGCGTCTTCTTGAGCTTTGTGCTGTCGTGCTCGTAGAATCGTTCCCACTGCTCTGCCGCTAAGCCGCCACCGACTCCGCCGCCCCCTCGATCCATGAGAGTCTGCTTCATCCAGAAACAGGCGGTCGAGCTGTTGAGCAGGCCGAGGAGCGCGAGATGGTCGTCCTCGCTCGCCTGGGCTGGCAGTTTGATCACCGGCGCCGACTGCTTAAACACCTTACCGCCGCGGTCGAGCACGAAGTGGTTGTGCGTCGCGACGAATGCGAAGGTAATCGAAAGCGGCGTACGCGCCCGGTCTTTCGGAAACTGATGGTAATCGTACCAAGCTCTCCCCGCCGACTTATAGGTTCCTCCCCCAAAAGTGGAACGGCCCCAAAGCGTAGATCGTAACCCATGGAACCAGGATATGCGCGGAATCTGCGGAGCGTCTCGCCACAGATCAAGGTTTGCATCGTAGGGAAAAATAATGGAATCACTGGCATCATAGCCCCAATCTCTTACATTCTCGCCCCGAATTTGGTCTCGACTATACTGCGTGATACCACACCTGCGCAAAAAACCACGTGGGTGACAAAACGCTTCATCTGCGTGCGTCATTTGGAAGAATCCGATCGAAGTTGCTTCGCTTCCCAAAAGCAAGCGTCTGCTATCTTCAATCCTCGTTTTCGTATCGCTAGCAGCGCCGCCTCCAATGCTCCAAGGATGCCGCGCAAACGAGGCGCGCGGACTGTCGGTCACGCTGACGAACTCGCTCTCGCTGTCGACTATGTCAATCTGCCGACAGATTGCGGCCCAAACCTTGCCAGAGCCTAAGTCGGCCGGCGTCGGCTCCTCGCCTGTGATGCCCATAACGATGCGGATGTTGCTAGACACTGGCGGACGGTTACGACCTGCTAGAATCACCGTCGGGGTGCCGTGGCCAGGAAGCGGAAGGCCAGACATGTCGACCACGTGGGTGAGGTCGAGGCGCGGCATCACCGCCTCGATCAGCTTCTTACCGAACTCGCGCTTCATGAACGAGTTGGCGACGATCAGGCCGACATATCCCGCGATCGGCCCCGTGCACCCGTCCAGCGCCAGGTCGAAGAAGCGCTCGATAAACGGGACCGTGAGCGCATACTCTCTGTGGCACGAGACATAGAGCTCGCGGTAGGCGCTGCGCATGGCAGCGTCCTTGGGCGTGATGTAGGGCGGGTTGCCGACCACGGTGTGGTATTGGCGGCCGAGGATGCGGGCAAGGGCCTCCGCGTCCTCGACCTGGTAGACGTGCTTCAGCACCCGGCCCCAGGTCGCATCGTCGACCATGTGGCCGAGGTCCGGGTTCTTGAAGTGCCGGCCGTGCAGCAGGCTGTCGCCGGTCGCGACGTTGATCCTGAAGTCCGGCGCGCTCCGGAGGCTCTCGATGTCGGAGGCCCTAAGGGCCGCGAGCAGGAGCCGGAAGCGCGCGATCTCGGTGGCGAAGGGGTTGAGGTCGACGCCGGCGATGGCGTCCAGCGCCTTCTGGGCCTGATCCCGCGGGTTGCGGCCTGGTTCGTGGCGCTGCCACTCCGCGAGCAGGCGGGCGAACCCGCCGAGCAGGAAGTGGCCCGAGCCGCAGGCCGGATCGATCATCTTGACCTCGCGGAAGCCGAACTCGCGGATCGCGGGGTCGAGCGTCCGCTCCAGGATGAACACCTCGACGAACTCGGGCGTCTGGAGGAGGGCGTAGCGCTTGCGCGCCGCCTCGGACAGGTCCTGGTAGAGGTCGCCGAGAAACCGCGTGCTCCAGTCCTGGTCGGTGAAGTCGTGGACGAGCCGGCCGGTATCCGGGTTCATTCTCTGGAAGAAGGCGAGCAGCGCCATGGCGCCATCGCCCGAGAGCGGCAGCCGGAACAGCGGGTTGTGGCGCCGGTCGAACAGGCCGGCCATGCCCGGCAGCGTCGACGCCTCATCGAAGCAGGCGAGCAGGTACTCGAGGTCCGAATCGTGCGGGCGCGCCCGGAAGTAGGCGTCGTGGCGGTCGCGGGCGAGGTGCAGGCGCTCTCACGGCCCGGCCAGCCAGGGGCGCTCGACCAGCGCGTTGTCCTCGAGGAAGCGGAGGAACACGCAGCCCAGAATCCAGTGCGCCACCGCCTGAGTCAGCGCGTCATTGCGAAAGTCCGCCAGGGTCTCGCCGGTCCGGCCGGCATCGCGCGCCGCCTGCCACTCGGCCTGAAGCGCCCGGTTGGCATCCGAATCCGCATGGACGTCGCGCAGATCTGCTTCGAGGTTGCGCAGCAGGCGCTTGAGGTCCTGAAGCAAAAGCGCGGCGTCAACCATCTAAACAAAGTCCCTGAACTGGATGGCACGAGCCTGGTGAACTCAGGCGGCGGGTTTGGAGCCGGCGCGGTGGGCGTTGGTCATCCAGGCGTCGGTCAATCTCGCCCAGTGGGCGGTAGATAGAACAGGCACAGGCCGTCCATCAATGGTTGGAAGGCCCGCCGAGGCTTGCGGGATCAGGAGCCAGAGACCGGGGGGGCCGCTTTTCGTGCCGGAGGCGTCGCGGAGGTCGTCCAGCATCTTCATCAGCTCGTAGCGCGCGAGCAGGCCCGGGTGGACCAGGAGGGCGGGTCCGCGCAGCGTCAGGATGCGCTGCTGGACCACGGGCGCGGCGCGGCCGACGAGGCGGAGCAGGTTTTGGAAGTCGCGACTCTCGCGCGCCTCGGCATCGGCCGCGAGCACGACCGGCCAGCGCACCTTGAGGATCTCCGCCTGGGCGCGCATCGCCTCGAGCAACAGGCGGTCGAGACTCAGGCGTTCGCGCGGGAACCGGCGCAGGACCTCCGCCTCCGCCTGAGCCATGCGGCGGGGCTCGACGGTGAGCGCGAGGAAACTACCGGTCCGGGCGGCGTGCCGCAGCTTCTCCTCGAGTGCGCGGGCGTCGAGCACCTCGGGCGTCGCGTCGACGGCCGGGGCGGTGGTGTCGTAGCGGTGCGGAGAGGGTGTGCCGGTGCTCACGAACGCCAGGTGGCGGGCGTAGTAGCCGGGTCCGGCGTCGCCATCGCACCAGTCGCGGTCGGCCCCGGCGTCCGCGAGCACGCGATCCAGGGCCGGGCGCTCCGGCAGTGGCTCGGCTTCGGGGTAGCGGCTGTGGACGCGCTCGCGGATCTGCTCGGGCGTCAGCACGCGCGCGCCGGCGAGCGAGCCGAGGGAAAGTCGGAGCGCCTGCTCGGCCACCATGCCGCGCGGGTAAAGCTCGTTCCGACCGGAAAGCGCGGCGCGTTTTGAGGCGGTGGCGGCGAGGCGCAGCAGCCGCTGGAACGGTAGCGGTGCTGTGCCCTCCGGCCGCGGTACAAGGGCCAACTCCTCCTCGGCGCGGGCTGGGCTCGGCAGTGGGTCCGAGACGGCGAGACGGTCGGCCTCCTCGCCGAGCAACCACGCATAGACCGCCGCCTCCTCGTCGCCTGCGACCAGGGGTGGCGCGGCCTCCGCGAACAGGCCAAAGCGTGAATGCTCGCGGGCGGCCTCGAGTTCGATGCAGGCGCGCAGCACCGCGGTCGCGAGACGCAGGATCTCGGTCTCATCCTCCTCGACCGAGCCGCGGGCAGCGCGCAGCTGCATCGCCAGCTCCTGCAGGGTCATCACGCCTGCGCTGGTGGCGAGCAGGGCAGCGATGTCGTCGCGCGTCTCATTCAGGTCGCGGCTCTTGTGCCAGCGCTCGCGCGCCCGCTCCAGCGTGCCCGCGACGACGCTGCGCGCGACGGAGCAGGCTTTGGCAACGTCCCCTGCGGACAGCCATGACGAGCTGCCGTTCACGGCATCGAGACCGAGGAACGCGGCGAGCACGCGGTCCTCGATGGGTTCTTCACCAGCGGGCCGCAGTGGGACGAGCTGCTCGGCCAGGCGGTCGATGCTGGCCCGACCGGTGCCCGCTGCCACTCCCCCTGGCACGAGGTCAGGGCGGAGCTGAGCGAGGCGCTTCGCCTTGAGGCGAATCTCCCGGCGCACACGCTCGCTGACGTTCCTGAGATAGCGGAAGCGCCGGCGCTCGACGGCGAGGAGCTGCTGGGCGGTGTGGACGCCCATGTTCGCAAGCACGTCCAGCGCCTCGATGCCGTAGCCGAGCTCGGTGACCGGCGTGCGGGGCTCGACCCGGCGCGCCACGAGCTCCAGGCTGTCCTCGGGGATCGGCCTGCGGTCAATCTTCTCAAAGACTTGACGCCAGGCGCGCAGCATCTGCTCGGCGTTGTCGAATCGCTCGCGCGGCTCGCGCCGGAACGCCCGGTCGAAGAAGGCGGTGAGCCCGTCGCGCAGGTTCGGCTCGAAGCGCTCCGACTCGATCGTCGCCTCGTCATCGAGCAGTGCCGGGTCGCTGACGCGGTCGCCCCAGGTCGGCACCGTGCCGGTCAGCATCTCGTAAAGGGTCACCGCGGCCGCGAAGCGCTCGGCGTGGAGGTCCCAACGCGGGGGCCTGCGCAGTCCAAGGAACGGGTCGAGGTAGGGGCGGGTGCCGGCCTGGATGTTGTCGGGCGAGGTGCGGGCGAGCGAGAAGTCGAACAGCACCAAGCGCTTTCGTCCGTTCTTGCCTGCCTCGGCCACGCCGATGTTGTCCGGCTTGATATCGCGGTGGGCGACGCCCTCCTGCTCCAGGTAGTCGAGGGTCTGCAGCAGCTCCTCGCCGAAGCGGCGCATGAGGTCGAGCGCCGGCGGCTCTGCGCTGTGGAGGTGCCGGGCGAGGCTCATCTCGCCTGCCTTCTCCATGAGGATGGCATGGCGGCCGGCGATCGGGAAGTCGTCGACGTAGCGGACGATGTTCGGCCAGCGCAGGCGTCTGAGCACCTCGGCCTCGCCCTTGATGCGTTCGCCATGGGCGGCATCGATCGCGACCTTGAGGACGAGCTCCTCCGCGCCCTCGCCCTGTCGCACGACCAGCGCGTCCGACGAGCCCCCACGGCCGAGGCGGCGGACGACGACGAGCCCCCGCTCGAGTACGTCGCCGGACTTGGCCATGCTCGGGTCCGCGGCCGTCTCGCTCGCGTCGACCCGCCCCTCCTTCTCGGCGTCCGCCAAGTACACGAGGAACTCGTCCACGGATTCAATGCGGCCGCCGACATCGGGGTTGGTGCTCGCGCGGATCAACTCCTCGAGGTCATGGCCTGCGCCGTCAAGGGCATCGGAAAGGCGCAGCCCGTCGCCCACCCGCAGCTTCTCGGGCAACTCGAGCGGCGAGGCGGCGGGCGGCTGGCCGGTGAACAGGTAATATGCGATGGCGCCGAGCGAGAACACGTCGTGGTGGGGTGCCGGTGCGGCCGCGCCCTGGAGCGACTCGGGCGCGAGGTAGACCTTGGCCGGGTCGGCGACGTAGTCATCGAGGTGCCGCGTGCCGGAGGTTCGCTCTGGCGTGGCGGCGCCAGGGTCGCTGCGGCTGCCGGCCTGCCAGTCCATGATCTGAACCCGCGGGCGCGGCGCATCCAGATCGCGCACGAGCACGCTCTGTGGGGCGAGCGCCCGGTGGTAGAGGCTCTTGCTGTGGGCGTAGCGGAGCGCCTCGGCCAGTTGGCGGAGCAGGTCGAGCCTTAGCTCCGCGCTCATCCCTCCGGCCCGCTCGCGCAAGAGCAGGTCGAGGCGCATCGCCTTCGGGTCGTGCTCGAAGATCAGCGCCGGGCCGCGTTCACTCTCCTTGAAATCGAGGACCTTGAGGATGCCTGGGTGGTCGACGCCCTCGAGGATGCGGAACGCGCGCGCCGCCATCCGGCCCAGACGCGCCCGCGCGTCGGTCGAGGCAGCTGCGGCGTAGGGGTAGACCCGCACGCGGCGCTGCACGCCGAGGCTGACATGACGGGCTTCGAAGTCCTGCCAGCCGTCGCCCTCGGCGAGGAGCTGGCCGAGCTCGTAGTCGCCGATGCGGCGCTCGCGCAGCGACGGGCGGATGCCCGCCTCCCCGATCGCGCGCGCGATCGTACGTGAGGCACTGGCATCGATCGGCTGCCGCCGCGGGAAGGCAGCGGTCAGGGCGCCGGTAATGGCGCCGATGATCCCGTCGTCGTCCTCGCGCCCCGGCCGGCCTCGCAGAAAGGCACGGTTGAGAGTGCTCGCATCGAGCCGGAGCGGCGGGCGCACGGCAGAGAGGAAGATGGCCGCCTCCACCCAGGGGGCCTGCACCGAGCTCTTGGCGATGGCGTCTTGGCGGCGGAGGAGCGGCGCGAGACGCTGCGCCTTGCGGTTGGCGAGGCGCAGCGGGTTATCGACGGTGGTGCGCCGGCCGTCGGTGTTCCAGGTCCAGCTGTGGGCGTCGCCCTCAACTGCACCAGGACGGCTCTTGATCTCGACGAGGATGAGACCCTGGGGCGTGAGGACGAGGACGTCGACCTCGTTGACCCGGCCCTGGTCGTCGATGAACTCGAAGTTCGCCCACGCGCGCCAGGGCTCGTGCTCCGGCAGATGCTCGCGGAGGAACTCGAGCGCTTCGCGCTCCCACTCGAACACGGACTGCGTTATCGCCGCCCATCGCGGCGGTTTCATGGCCATGCCGGCTGGAGCGCGCCCTCAGATTGGGATGCACTCACTCCTATTGACGCCACGATGCGGCACAAACCGTAGCGATGGCAAGCGTGAGGTGGATCGAAAGGACTCAAACATCCCTTGGTGGACAGCCGCCTGCTCAGCGAGCGATTCCGAATATCACACCGCGCTCAAATTGCTATCGGCGGTAACTGAAACTCTCGGTGGTTTCCTGCCCCCGCAACCACCTCCACGCCAACGGGCCCGCGGCGCTCTCCGGGGCACGCGGGGCCGGCCGCGTTGCCACTGCCCTGAGGATGCCAGCAGATCGGTCTGAGGCTGCCAGCAGATCAGCCCGGCGGGCGGCACCGCAACGAGGTCTCTTGCCGCTGCCCGCCCGGCCTCGCCGGGCGTTCTGCTTGCTCGGCGTCGCCCACGATCCCGCCACCAACCGCCGCGCGACGCGGTACCATGACCTGCGCTCGAACGCGGCCCGCGGCCGATTACCCTGCACTGCGGCAGCCGTGGGCGGGGTTGTCGCGTGGCCGAGGTCCTTGCGCTCGGGCCTCCGCGCTGCTGGACTGCCGCCGCCACTGCGCCTGGCATCCAGACCCCCAGACGCTCCTGCCCCGAAACGCCCTTTCGAAAAAGTCACGCACGTCGGCCGGTCGCCTGGCGCCGGTCGGCTGCCGCTCCGACGGTCAGCCGAGCCGCTGGGCCGGACGGCGTCCGAGCGTCGTCTCGCGATACAGGATGAACAGCCCGCTCGCCGCGACGATCGAGGCGCCGAGCAGCATCGCCGGCTCCGGCAGATCGCCCCACAGCAGCGCCCCGAGCAGGATCGCCCAGAGCATCTGGCTGTACTGGAACGGGGCGACCAGGGCGGCGGGCGAGCGGCGATAGGCGGCGATCAGGACCAGGAGCGCGCTGCCGCCGAGCAGCCCCGAGGTCGCCATCAGCGCGAGATCGTGCAGGCTCGGCACGATGAACGTCGGGCCGAACGCGGTGCCGGTCAGCGCGACCGCGGTGAGGTTGCTGTAGAATGCGATGCTGGTCGTGGTCTCGGTGATGCTGAGCTTGCGCATCAACAGGACCGCGCAGGCCGCGGCGCAGGCCGCGCCGAGCGCGGCGAGATTGCCCGCGCCGATCGGCGCTACGCCCGGGCGCAGCATCACGAGCACGCCGATGAAGCCGACCATCACCGCGCTCCACCGCCGCCAGCCGACCGCTTCGCCAAGGATCGGCACCGACAGCGCGGTGATCAGCAGCGGGGTGGTGAAGATGATCGCGTAGGCATCGGCGAGCGGCAGCCGGCTGAAGGCGTAGAAGGCGAGCATGCCCGAGGTCGTGCCGAGCAGGCCGCGCAGCAGATTCAGGCCGAGGCGGCGGGTGCGCAGCTGCACGAGACCGCCGCGGCGCACCGCCATGACTCCGACCGGAATCAGGGCGAACAGGGCGTTGCATGCCAGGATCTGCGGCACCGGGTAGGACGCGCTCAGCCATTTCACCGTCGCGTCCATCAGGCTGAACAGGCCGAACGCGAGCGCGCCGAGACCGATGCCCGCGGTGGCCACGGGCGCGGCGACTTTTGCAACTGTCGATTGAACAGCGGAGGCGGAGGTCATGGCAGGTCCGGATGCTTCGGCCACGATGGCCGAATCAGTACTGTGATTTAGCTGCGCGCGATGGCGCGCGCTACGGCGGGAATTGCATGACTGCCCTGCAGCTTTGACTCACGCCGCGCCCGGCTTCGCCGGCGGCGACCGCCGCCGATAAAGCTCGCGGATCGGACGAAACCCGATCAGCGCCGCGTCCTGCTGCCCGACCCACTCGAGAAAGTCCGGCCGGTCGAACAGCTCATACTCGGCGATGCGCCACTCGGCGTCGTGCGGATGAAGCCGCTCGACGTCGCCCGGCGTGCTGCAATGCAGGGACACGTAGGTGACGCCCGGGGCCGCCTGCTCGACCATCTGGCGGAACGCCTCCTCGCAACCGAGGTGGCGCATGGCGAGGCCCATGGCGAAGAGGTCGATCACCGGCATGGCCGCCGCGCTCGTTGCGGCGAGCAGGCGCGGATACAGCTCGGTGTCGAGTGGGCCCATGTCGAGCACCGAGACGTAGCTTTCGATGCGCTCCGGCAGGAGCACCGGCAGCCGGTACTCGCGGCCGAGCTCGAGGTAAGTCTCGACGAACTCCGGGGCGGCGCCGGCGCCCATGTGGGTATCCAGGTGAGTGACGTCGAGGCCGGTCGCGAGCGCGGCCTCGATCTGGGCGCGCATCTCGGTCTCGACCGCGCGCCGGTCGGCGTGCCGGCGCACCGAGGGAACGTCCGGCCACATGAAGCCGTCGGGGTCGAGCAGGCCGGACTTGCGTGTAGTGGTCGAGATCGGCCGCCAGCGGCAGGCGCGCGATTCGCTGGTGAGCGTCAGATGCACGCCGAGGTCGAGCTCTGGCTCCTCGCGCATCAGATCGACGGTTTCCGGGAACCAGGGGCACGGCACCATGACCGACGCGGTGGTGACGAACCCCTGGCCGGCCAGCTCGACGAAGGCGCGGTTCGCGCCGTGGCACACGCCGACGTCGTCGATGTGCGGGATCAGAATCCGTGCATCCGGCGGATAGCCGAGATCGGCGGCGAGACCGGCCATCGGGGTGTCTCCTGCTAGAGGACGCCGTACTTCTTGAACACGTCGGCGAGCAGCGCGCCCTGCTGCAGAAGGGCGCGCGTGCGATTTTCGCCTTCGACCTTCTCGAGCGCGTGCCGGAGGGTCTGGGCGACGGCGGGCTGGGGCACCACGACCACGCCGTCCGCATCGCCGAACACCAGGTCGCCGGGATTGACGGTCACGCCGGCGCATTCGGCCGGTACGTCGATCGCGCACACTTCGCCGCGGCCCTTGGAATCCAAGGGGCCGATGCCGCCGTGGAAGACCGGGAAGTTCAGCTCGCGGATCGCGCTGGTGTCGCGCACCAGGCCGTCGGTGACGCAGCCGCGAGCGCCGCGCGCGATGCTGGCGGTGGTCAAGAGCTCGCCCCACGGCGCGATCCGCCCGGAGCGGCCGCACGCGAGCACCGGCACGTCGCCGGGCTTGAGGTCGTCGATCAACGCGATCTCGAGCTCGTAGGGATTGTGGCCGGCCGGCACATGATAGACGTCGCGATAGAGTCCCGTACGCGCACGGCCGCACAGCACCACGCGCTCATCGAGCGGCCGGATCGATGGCGGCAGCACCTGGTGGCGATAGCCGAGCTCGTCCAATACATCCGACAGGACCGCCGCGTAGAGCGAGCGGCGCGCCGTCTCGATCAGTTGCTCGTCGACCGCCATGCGGCATCTCCGAGAGGTGTCGCCGCACAAAGGTGCCATCCCGGGGCGCGGCGCCCGGTCCTCCCGCGAGCTATACTTTAGTCCTTACGATTTCGACAAATCGGGAATCATTCGTTCGGGCAAGACCAACCCGACCAGCGCCGTGTCCCGGCGGCGATGGTGCGGACGAGCTGCGCCGGGCTCGATGGGCTTGCTCAGAGCGCCGCGGCAAGGCCGCCCAGCCGTACCGGCACGCGGCGTTGGCCCCAGGTGCCGGGGCGGGCGTCGAACACCCCGGCGCATCGCACGCCGCATGAGGCGCAGACGCCGTCTGGCGTCAACCGCCAAGCGGTGATCCGGTACCAGTCGCGCCCGACCAGCTTCGCGCCGCAGGCGTGGCAATAGGTGCTCTGGCCGGCCTCGTCGTGGACGTTGCCCGTATAGACGTAACGCAGCCCGTGGCGGAGCGCGATCTCGCGCGCGCGGGTCAGCGTCGTGGGCGGCGTGGGCGCGAGGTCCGTCATCTTGTAGTCCGGATGGAACGCTGTGAAATGCAACGGTACGTCCGGCCCGAGATGGTCCATGACCCAGGCGGACAGCGCCTCGATCTCGGCCGGGGCGTCGTTGTGCCCGGGGATCAGGAGCGTCGTGATCTCGAGCCACACGTCGGTCTCGTGCCGGATGTACTCGAGCGTCTCGAGCACCGGCTGGAGCGCGCCCGTGCACAGCTTCCGGTAGAAGCCTTCGGTGAACGCCTTGAGGTCGATGTTGGCGGCGTCCATGTGCGCGTAGAACTCGGCGCGCGGCGCCGCGCACATGTAGCCGGCCGAGACCGCGACGTTTTTGATGCCGCGCGCGCGGCAGGCCTTCGCCACGTCGATCGCGTACTCGAGGAAGATCACCGGGTCGTTGTAGGTGTACGCGACCGAGCGGCAGCCGCTGTCGGCCGCGGCCCGCGCGATCGCCTCGGGCGAGGCGAGATCCTGCAGGCGGTCGAGCTCGCGCGCCTTCGAGATGTCCCAGTTCTGGCAGAATTTGCAGGTGAGATTGCACCCGGCGGTGCCGAACGACAGCACCGGCGTGCCGGGCAGGAAATGGTTGAGCGGCTTCTTTTCGATCGGATCGATGCAGAATCCCGATGAGCGGCCGTACGTCGTCAGCACCAGCTCTTCGCCGCGGCGCGCGCGCACGAAGCACAGGCCGCGCTGGCCATCGTGCAGGCGGCAGTAGCGCGGGCAGACGTCGCACTGGATGCGCCCGTCGTCGAGCCGGTGCCAGTAGCGCGCCGCCACGCCTTCAATCACGTCGTTTCGCATGCCACATTAGGTGGGCTTTGGCACAAATCCGCGCAACCGGGGAGATGGGCGATGAGCGCGGTACGGCCAGCCGCCGTGGCCGGCAGCTTCTATCCTGCGGATGCGGGCCGCCTGCGTGCCGCGGTCGAGGGCTATCTCGCCGCGGCGAACGGGTCGCGCGCTGCAGTCACGCCGAAGGCGGTGATCGCGCCGCATGCCGGTTACGTCTACTCCGGGCCGGTCGCCGGGAGCGCATTCGCCGCGCTCGGCGCCGGCGCAGCGGCGATCCGCCGCGCGGTCGTGGTCGGACCGGCGCACTGCGTGCCGTTCCGCGGCATCGCCGTCCCCAGCGCCGCCGCGTTTCGCACGCCGCTCGGGGACGTGCCGCTCGACCAGGACGCGATCGAGACGCTCCGCGATCTGGCGCAGGTGCGCTCCGCGGACGCGCCGCATGAGCCGGAGCACGCGCTCGAGGTCGAGCTGCCGTTTCTCCAGGGCGTCCTCGGCGAGTTCGCGCTCGTGCCGCTCGTGGTCGGCGAGGCGACCGCCGGCGAGGTCGCCGAGGTGCTGGAGCGCCTGTGGGGCGGGCCCGAGACCCTGATCGTGATCAGCTCCGATCTGTCGCACTACGGGCCGTACGAGCGCGCCCGGGCGCACGACGCGGCGACCGCGGCGGCGATCGAGCGCCTCGATGGGGCGAGCCTCGGGCCGCGCGATGCCTGCGGCTGGCTGCCGGTCACCGGGCTGCTCGCGGCGGCGGGTCGACGCGACATGCGGCCCCTTCGCCTGGACCTGCGCAATTCGGGCGACACGGCGGGACCGAAGGACCAGGTGGTCGGCTACGGCGCCTGGGCGTTCTGCGAGACCTGAGCGAGGCCCGCGATGTCCCTTAGCCTGTTCGCCGGCGCCAGCGGCTTCAGCTACAAGCCGTGGAAGGGGCCATTCTATCCGGTCGACCTGCCCGACGCCGAGATGCTGACCTACTACGCCGCGCGCCTCCCCGCGGTCGAGATCAACAACACCTTCTACCGGCTGCCCAAGGCCAAGATGCTCGAGGACTGGGCGGCTCAGACGCCCGACGGCTTCCGCTTCGTGCTCAAGGCCTCGCGCCGGATCACGCACATGCAGCGCCTGAAGGACGTGGGCGAGCTGCTCGGCTACCTGTTCGAGACCGCGGGCGCGCTCGGCCCGAAGCTCGGCCCGCTCCTGTTCCAGCTGCCGCCGCATCTGAAGAAGGACCTCGACCGGCTGCGCGCGTTTTTGGATCTGGTGCCGCGCGACCGCCGCGTCGCGCTCGAGTTCCGCAACGCCAGCTGGTTCGAGAACGACGTGTTCGAGGCGTTGCGCGCGCACGACGCCGCGCTCTGCGTCGCCGAGACCGAGCCGAAGGACCAGGAAGGCGGCGGCCTGGTCGTGCCGCTGGTCGCGACCGCGTCGTTCGGTTACCTGCGCCTGCGCCGCGAGAACTACAGCGACGCGGACCTCGAGGCCTGGGCCGGTCGGATGCGTGATCAGGGCTGGTCCGAGGCCTACGTGTTCTTCAAGCACGAGGACGATGGCACCGCGCCGCTGTTCGCACGTCGCCTGATGGAACTAGGCGGCCATCAAACGGGCCAGACCGCGCAAGCTGCTGGTTGATGGCCGCCGCGACCGAGTGGCCCGTGCGTGAGGTTTCGCGAGTCCGGTGAAGGCGTCAATCCCTAGACCCGTCAACGCGCCCCCGATGCTCCGATCCCGAAGTATCCATGCGGCCTGGGAGAAAAAGGCCAAACATGGAGGCCAACTTAGACCCTCACAGGGCTAGGTTTTCGGGCCGGGGTCCTCGACGAGGGCGCATTCCAGCTCGAGGCCGGTAATGTAGTACCGGTTGTTCCACTGCGGCGAGTCGTCATTATAGTAGGCCTTGAGGCCGACCGCGACGCGGTTGCCGAGGCAGAGCTGCTTTTCGCGCCAATGGTTGTTGCAGTTAGGACGGTCGAACGGCGGCGGTTCGTAGTCCATGCGATTGACAATGCCCCCCGGTTCGAGCCTTGCCGTCCAGATCCGAGCCCCTTTGATCTTGCGCTTCCTGATGTCGTTTTCGTCCGTCGTGCAGACCTGGATCGCGGTTATGTAGTAATCGTCGCCGGCGGCGATGATCTCCTTCGTACCCTCATTCGCATCCTTGTTGCCAACATGCAGGCTGCCATTGCGCGGCCCGGGATCGCAGGGCTGATCGTAGCAGAGCTGTTCCATCCAGATCTCGATGTGATTCGGATCATCGGAGTGCTCGTAGAACGCCAGCCGGTTCAGCGCGTAGGTCGAGCCGGCGAGCGAGTAGATGACTGAGTGGTCGCCGGTATAGCCGGACACCGGGCGCCAATTGGGCGAGGTGGTGTAAGGGCCACTCGGCGTGACCGTGGTTGAGCCAGGAGTCGTGGTGCCCGAGGTCGGCGACTGCGTGGAGACGTTCGGCTTGCCCAGAGGCGAACTGCCGCCGGTGCTCGACACGGTCGACTGTGCGGCGTGCGCCACGGAAAGCGTGAGACCCGCCGTCGCGGTAAAGGCAATCAGGGCCGTGGTGGAGGCGGTCAAGGCTCGTGACATGGTGGTGCTCCTCAAACGCAAGTTCGGATTTGCGCATCTCGGCTCGAACGTTTGGCGGGCCGATGAGGAGAGACCTAGCGCCGGCGCGGGCGAGGCGCTGTGAATTGGGTCACAGGCACGACGATTTGGCGAAAGGCCGGCTAAATCTGCGAAAAAGACGGGTTCGACTCCAGCGCAGGCAACACAGACCAGACGCCGAGGCACCGCAGCGGATGTATTGACCGCCGCATCCTGATCGCGTTTCACGCCGCGTCCAAGGTTGCCTGATCGCCTACCAACCGCTCGACGTAGTCGGACCACCGCGACCAAGCATCCGAGGCGTCGCCGTCGTACGAGACACGTTGGCGGACTTTCTCGACGAAAATCTGGAATTGAGCAGGATTCCTGCGCGAGCTTTGACCCTGTGCGACCGCCCTGCCTTTGTCGCCTCGGCAGGGATCGTCCACCACGCCCACGTGTTCTTCAAGCACGAGGACGACGGGACGGCGCCGCAGTTCGCGCTCCGCCTGATGCAGGTGATGGGCGCGCAGCCGGCGCCGGCCTGAGGGAGCTGGGCTTGAGCGACCTGTTCGATGACGACAGCAAGCCGGACGACACGGCGCGTCGCTTCGTGCCGGCAGGCGCGGATCTGGACGGGCTGAAGGCCGCGGCCGCCGGCTGCACCGCCTGCCCGCTGTACGAGCGCGGCACGCAGACGGTGTTCGGGGAAGGGCGCGCGGGCGCGCGGGTGATGCTGATCGGCGAGCAGCCGGGCGATCAGGAGGACCTGCAGGGGCGGCCGTTCGTCGGGCCGGCGGGCCAGCTGCTCGACTGGGCGCTGGAGAAGGCCGGGATCGATCGCACGCAGGCCTACGTCTCCAACGTGGTCAAGCACTTCAAATGGGTGCCCCGCGGCAAGCGGCGCATCCACAGCAAGCCGTCATCGATGGAGATCAGGGCGTGCCTGCCGTGGCTCGAGGCGGAGCTCGAGGTCGTGCAGCCCGAGATCATCGTGCTGCTCGGCGCCACGGCGGCGCAGGCGCTGCTCGGGCCGACCTTCCGGGTGACCCGCGAGCGCGGCCGGTTCCTCCGCTCGAACCTGGCGCCGTACGTGATGGCGACCGTGCATCCCTCGTCGCTCCTGCGCATCGAGGACGACGCCGAGCGCAAGGACGCGATCCGCCAGTTCGTGCGCGAGCTGCGCCAGGTCGCTGCGGTCCTCGGCGAGGGTAAGAAGCCGCAGCGGGAAGACAGCGCCCGTTGAATGGGGCGAGCCACTGCGCCGTTTCGGCCCGCGCGTTCCGCCGACCTCGGGGCCAGGTTTCCGCTCAGCCGATTACGGCAGGCGCTCGCACGCGAAGCCGTCCCGGTCGTCGTCGAGGCGGTGCACGTCGTTCTGGCGGCCGCCGCAGGCCTGATAGGCCGCCTGCGCCTCGAACCGCGAACGGAAGTCGCTGCAGTTGTAGGCGTTGTGCCGGCACTGATAGGCGGCGCGCCCGTCGGTCGGCAAAGACAGCATCGGGCCGACCACCAGATGGAAGTTTGAAGCTCCTGCAATCAGCGCCAGCCAGCCGGCCCAGAAAGGGAAGCGGCCGCGCCGTGTCCGGCGTCGATGCGCGCCCCTGCCGTGGGGCGGCGCTTGCCTGCGAGGGTGCCACGGCATGCTCCGAAGTATCGCCGCCAGGCGGCTAAGGAACCGCTAGCTAGCCGGCACTGCGGATGGCCGGAGAGGGCGATCCCGGCAGCGCACGAGCCGCCAGTCGATGGCACCTCCGAACACCGATCAGGTTCGGGCGAACGCGGGCCGTTGGTCCGTTGCCGAAGCCCTGAGCGGCGGGTGCCGCGCGGCCAGGGCCCGCGGGGCCGCCTCATCAGGAAGGCGCCTGCAGTTCGCGCTGTTCGGCGGTCGCCCTGGCACAGAGGGCTCATCGGGCGGGCTGGACGCGGGCCTCACGCCAGCATGTCGCGCAGGCGCAGCGCGTTATGCGGCGCGTGGCCCTCCTCGTCATTGTCGAAATAGCAGTAGACGTCGAGGCCGGCTTTGGCCCAGCCGCGGATGCGCTTGGCCCAGGCCCGCAGCGCCGCGTCGCTGTACGAACCGCGGTACGGGCCGTCGGGGCCGTGCAGGCGGATGTAGACGAAGTTTGCGGTGACCTCGAGCGGCGCCTGCTGGCCCGCGAACTCGTACAGGCAGAGCGCGACATTGCGCGCGGCGAGCAACTCCAGGATCTCGGGCTGAAACCACGCCGGATCGCGAAACTCGAATGCGTAGCGATGGTCAGCCGGAAGCGCCTTCAGGAACGCCGCGAGCCGGGCCTGAACGGGTTTGAACCGGCCCGGCAGCTGGAACACGATCGGCCCGAGCTTGTCCCCCAGCGCCTCGATCCGCTCGAAGTAGCGCCCGACGGGCCGCTCGGGCTCTTTGAGGCGCTTCATGTGGGTGATATAGCGGCTGCCCTTGCAGGCGAAGAGGAAGCCTGGGGGCGTCGCGTCGCGCCAGCGGCGGAAGGTGTCGACCTCGATTAGCCGGTAGAAGGTGCCGTTGACCTCGACCGTATCGAAGCGCTCGGCGTAAAAGAGCAGCTGATCGGCCCCTTTGCCCATGTCGCTCGGGTAGAACGGTCCGCGCCAGTGCCGGTAGCTCCAGCCCGACGTCCCGATCCAGCAGCGTCCCGGCATGGCGCCCCGTCCAGGTTTTGACGGCTCCCGGGCAGCCGCGTTCGGCATCCGCTCCCCGGCCGTCTGTCTAAACGCCAGTCATGAGGGTCGGCGTTCCGTTTCGCCCAGCATCGGTCCTCCTCGGGGCAGGCCCGCTGGCCAACCGAGCCGCCTGCTTCGGCGCCACCGTCCAGCCAGTCTCGCGCGTCCGCGCTACGAGCGATGCGCGAGCCGGACCGATGGCTCAGAGTGCCGGGCGCGCCCGTTTCAGCTATGGTGGACGGTCTGCGTCGGCGCGGTCGGAGCGCTCGACTCTGAGCCTTCCGAGCCGGACCTGTGGTCCTCCTGTCCGGGGCCGGCCCGATCATAGGCTCTTCGAGCCGGTACCCGCGGCACTCCTTTAGGCACGGGCGCGTGCGTCGTGCTGTGGCGGACGGTGGACGCGAGACGGCTTGCTGGCGCGGGCGAGCCCTGGTCGAGAAGTGCATGGCTTCCCTGTCGCATTGCGCCGCCGAAGTGCGTGCGCACGATCCCGATCGCTACCTGGCGACGCTGTTCGCCGCCGCGGATGCGCGCGAGGCGCTGTTCGCCCTCTATGCGTTCGACCTCGAGATCAGGCGGGTGCGGCGCGTGGTCAACGAACCCGTCGCTGGGCTGGTTCGCCTGCAGTGGTGGCGCGAGGCGCTCGACGCGAGTGCGGCAGGCCGGCCGCCGGCCCACCCAATCGTCCTTGCGTTGCATGCGCTGTGGGATCGGTTCGCGCCGCTGCGGCCGCGCCTCGAGGCGGCGATCCGCGCGCGCGAGCAGGAGCTCGGTGGCGAGCTGCCCGCCGATCTGGCCGCGCTGGAACAGAGCCTTGCGGCGAGTTCGGGCGAGGTGACCCTCGCCGCCATGGATCTGCTCGGCAGCGGCGCGGAACCGGCGCGCGCCGCAGCCCGCCACCTCGGCGTTGCGCTTGGCCTGGTGCGCCTGCTGCAGGGCTTGCGGGGCGACCTGCGCGGCGGCCGCGTGCCGTTGCCGCGCGCCCTGCTCGCCCGGTACGGGATGGATCCCGGGCGCGTGGACCTGGGCGCCGAAGCGCAGGCGCTGCGGCCGGCGGTCGCCGATCTCATGGGCGAGGCGCGCGCGCAACTGCGGCAGGCGCGCCGGTACCGGCACGCAGTCCCACGCCAAGCGCTCGCGGTGCTGCTGCTCGCGCCGCTGCTGCAAGCCTATCTGCGCCGCCTCGCCCGCGCCCGCTGCGATCCGCTGGCCCCGGTGCGCACGCGTCCTGGCGCGTTTGCGCCGCTCACCCTGCTCGGCCGCTATATGCTGGCGCGCTATTGATTCGCGCCATTCTCCCAGGTCACTTCGGCGGCGTGCAGCGGGACCGTGCTGATGTCCATCTTGGCGCTGCCCTCGACCACCTCGCGCGAGTAGACGACGTACACCAGGGCCTGATGGGCCGCGTCGTAGATCCGGCGCACCGCGAGCTTCTTGAACACCAGGCTCTTGCGCTCGTTGAACACCTCCTCGCCCTCGCCGTCACGTTCGATGTCGCCGATCACCATCGGGCCGGTCTGCCGGCACGCGATCGATGCGTTGGAGGGATCCTCGAACCAGTTGCCCTTGCGCAGGCGATCGATCACGCCCCGCTCGAAGTGGCTGATGTGACAGGTCACGCCCTGGACTTTGGGGTCCTCGATCGCCTCGACCACGATCTCGTTGCCCAGCCAGTCGTTGGTGAAACTGCCGACCTCGTCGGCCGCCGCAGGTATGGCGGACAGCAAGCTCGCGGCAACCGGCAGCCAGGCAGCGCGCATCGGGCCTCCTCGCTCAGTAGGTCGGATTGAGGCGCAGGTAGCGGTAGCGGTCGCCGGATTTGACGGTCACCGGGCGCACCGCCATGCCCTGGAGCACGTCGAGCCGCACCTCGACCCCCGCCGGACCGCGCGCCCACAGCGTGCGGTAAAACTCCATCAAGCCGCGCACCTGGACGCCATCGACGCCGAGGATGATGTCGTCGGGGGCGATGCCCGCGCTCGCGGCTGGGCTCTCGGGCGAGACCCGCGTGACGAACACCCGGCCGTGCTGCTCCTCGAGGATCACGCCGAGCCATGGTCGCGCCGGGTCGGCGCGGCGGCCGCGGCTCAACAGGTCGCCCATGATCGGCTTGAGCTGGTCGATTGGCACGAACATATTGCCCGGGATCGGACGGTCGCGGAAACCGGCGTCGTTGACCAGGAGCGAACCGATTCCGACCAGCCGCCCGTTGCGGTCGAGCAGGGCGGCGCCGCCGAACTCGGCATGCGGCGGCGCGGTGAAGATCGCATCCTCGAGCAGGTACTCCCAGTAGCCGGCAAAGTCCCGCCGATCGACCACGTAAACGCCGGCCGCATCCAACTCGCCGACGTTGCTCACCACCATCAGCGGCTGTCTCGGCTGCACCTCGGCCGACGCGCCGAGCGGAATCGGGGTGAGATCGAGCGGCTGTTCCGCGCGCACCAAGCCGAAACCGGTCTCGTGGTCGTAGGCGACCATCCGCGCCGGCACCGGCTCCGGCGCGGCGCCCTGAATCTGGATCTCCATCGCCTCGAGAACGAGGTAGCCGATGGTGAGGACCAGGCCGCTGTCGTCGATCACGACGCCGGTACCCTGGCGTTCGGTGCCCAGCGTCGAGGCGGTCCGAGCATCCTGGGGCACATGCGCGATGATCTGGACCACGCCGTCCAGCGTGTCGCTGCTCGCGGCTTGGCCATCGGCGGCGCTACCCGTCGCGCACAGGACCAGCGACAGGACGGCGCGAGCTGCAGCGAGACGACCCGGCCAACGCGGGTTCGAGAGTCCCGAGTCTGTTCTCATCGCTCGATGCTCCTCGAGGGCGAGGCCTCGTCGACCAGCGCACCGCTCCGACCCTCAGCATCAATATGAAGCGGATGGGTCGTGCGGAACAGGTGCCGCTTCGAGATGCCAGAGCTGCCCGATGCTCGCCTGCGCGCCATGACAGGCCGCCGCTCGGGCTCTATAGTCCGCTCGGTCTTCGCCGGGTGCAGGTAACGAGGACGTCGTGACCGGACATCCCCTGCTCGACGTGCGCCAGATGCTCGACCGACTGATCGGGTTCGACACCACCAGTCGCAACTCGAATCTGCCCCTGATCGAGTTCGTGCGCGACTATCTCGACCGGCTCGGCATCGCCTCCGAGCTGCTGTTCGACGCCGCCGGCGCGAAGGCCAATCTGTTCGCCAGCATCGGCCCTCTGGAGGGCGGCGGGCTCGTGCTGTCCGGGCATACCGACGTGGTCCCGGTGGATGGCCAGAGCTGGTCGAGCGATCCGTTCACCTGCGGTGCGCGCGACGGTCGCCTGTACGGGCGCGGCGCGGCCGACATGAAGGGCTTCATCGCGACCGCGCTCGCCCTGGTGCCCGAATTCCAAGGGCTGCGGCTCGCCGCGCCGGTCCACCTGGCGCTCACCTACGACGAGGAGGTCGGCTGCAAGGGCGTGCCCGGCCTGCTCGATCACCTCGCAGGTCGCCTGCCGGCGCCGCCGCTTGCTTGCGTGGTCGGCGAGCCGACCGGCATGCAGGTCGCCAACGGCCACAAAGGCAAGGCGGGCTACGTATGCACCGTGACCGGGCTGGCCAGCCACTCGGCGCTCAATCATCTGGGCGTGAACGCGATCGAGATCGCCGCCGCAATGATCGCCGAGCTGCGCCGCCTGAATGACGAGTTCCGGACGACGGGGCCGTTCGCGCATGGCTTCGAGCCGCCCCACTGCACGATCAGCACGGGCGTCATCGCCGGCGGCAGCGCGCTCAACATCGTGCCCGACCGCTGCCGGTTCGAGTTCGAGTTCCGACCGCTGCCCGGTCAGGAGCCCGACGCGCTGTTCGCGCGGATTCGGGGCTGGGCGGAGGGCACCCTGCTGCCCGCCATGGGCGCCCGCTCCCCCGCTGCCGGCATCGCCTGGGAGGAGCTGATGAGCTACCCCGCCCTCGGCGGCACGGCTCGGCCCGGCATCGAGGAGGTGTGCTGCCGCCTGACCGGCACCCGGACGCCGATCAAGCTGGCGTTCGGGACCGAAGCCGGCCACTACGCCGCGCGCGGGATCCCCACGGTGGTCTGCGGCCCCGGCGACATCAGGGTGGCGCACAAGCCCGACGAGTATGTAGAGCTGGCCCAGCTCGAGCGCTGCGCCCGCTTCCTGCGGGAGCTGGTGCATGCGACGGTGACGGCCTGACCCGATGGCTGGCCTTGCCGTCGAGATCGCCGCGCCGGATCTTGGCGTCCACCGCCGCGGCAACCGCGGGATCCCCGGCGTGACCACGTTCGAGGGCGGTCAGCCTGGCCCGCACGCGGTCATCACCGCGCTCGTGCACGGCAACGAGCTGTGCGGCGCCTGGGCGCTGCTGCGCCTGATCGAGCGCGGCATCCGGCCGTGCCGGGGACGTATGTCGCTCGCGTTCGTCAATCTCGCCGCCTTCGATGCGTTCGACCCTGAAAATCCCAAGGCGTCCCGCTATCTCGACGAAGATCTGAACCGGGTCTGGAGCCCGGCGACCCTGGACGGCCCGCGCCGCTCGCGCGAGCTCGAGCGGGCGCGCGAGCTGCGGCCGCTGATCGAGAACGCCGATTTCCTGCTAGACATCCATTCCATGCAGTCGGCAGCGCCACCCCTGCTGCTGACCGGCGTCACGGACAAGGGCCGGCGCCTGGCCGCCGCGATGGGTTTTCCGGCCTGCATCGTCGCCGACGCGGGGCATCGCAACGGCGCGCGCATCCGGGATTTCGGCGCGTTCGGCGACCCCGACAGCCCGCGTACCGCTGTGCTGGTCGAATGCGGCCAGCATTGGGCGAGACGCAGCGTGAGGGTGGCGATTGCGGCCTGCCGCCAGTTCCTCGCGGCGCTCGAGGTGGTCGAGCCCCGGCTGCTCGACCGGCTGGGGCGCCCGCCCGCAAGGAAGCCGCAGCGGGTGGTCGAGGTCACTCAGGCGGTAACCGTCGCCGCCGGTCGCTTCCGCTTCACCCAGGAGTTCAAGGGCCTCGAGGTGATACCCCAAGCCGGCACCGTGATCGCCTACGACGGCGCCCTGCCGATCCGCACGCCGTATGACCGGTGCGTGCTGATCATGCCCTCGCGTCGCCTCGCGCCGGGGTTCACCGCGGTGCGGCTCGGACGGTTCGTCGCGTGACGGACTGGACGATCCGCGCCGCCACGGCCGAAGATGCGCCGGAAATCGTCGCTCTCGTCCGCCTGCTGGATGACGAGGAAGCTAAGGCCGGCACCGCCCTGACCGTGGACGACCTCTTGGTCAACGGCTTCGGCGCGGCGCCCCGCTTCAGTGTCCTGCTCGCCGAAACGGGCCGCCGCGCGCTCGGCTACGTGCTGTTCTGCCAAAGCTACGACACCGAGCACGCGGCGCGCGGGATGTACGTCAGCGACCTTTACGTCGTGCCCGAGGCCCGCCGGCAGGGGATCGGGCGGGCGTTGATGGCTGCCGTCGCGCGCGCCTGTCTCGACGACGGCGGCCGCTATCTGTTCTGGAACGCGCTCGAACGCAACGCGGCCGGCCGCGCCTTCTACCGGCGCATCGGCGCGCGCGAGGAGGCCGTGGTCACGCTCAGCCTGCAGCCGGACGCGCTGCACCGGCTGGCGGCGACGGCCTCGCCGGCGCGCTGAGATCGCACGGCTCCGCCCTCATCCGGGCGCGCTCGCCGTGACGAGGTGGACCACCGCGGGCATGCGGATGCCCTCAGCAGTCAGATAGGGCGCCAGGCGCTCCGTCAGCGCACCGATCAGGTCGGCGCGCGTTGCGGCGTCGGCGACCCGCTCGCGCAGCAGCCGCGCCAGCGGACCGACCTGCCCCGCGAGCTGGGCTTCCTCGCGCGCGCTGGGCGCGCCGGGCAAAGAGATCTGGGTCCGCTCGATCAGGACCTCGGCGAATCCGGCCGCGCTCAGGATCTCTTGGACGTAGTCCGGTTCGCTCAGCGCCAACGGGCCGGGCGCGCGGCGCGGCTGCGGGGCCGGCGGACCGAGCCGCTCGATGCCGACCTGGAGCGGCAGCGCGAACCAGGGGTTCGCCTCGAGCGGCCCCCAGGAGGCAAACGCCAGCCGGCCGCGCGGGCGCAGCGCGCCGGCCAAATTGCGAAACGCGGCGACGGGATCGTCGAAGAACATCACGCCGAAGCGCGAGACCACGAGATCATGGCAGCCGCGCTCGAACCTGTGGGTCTGGGCGTCGGCGCGAATCAGTCGGACCTTGGCGTGGCCCCCCTCGAGACAGCGCCGGCGCGCCACCGCGAGCAGAGGGTCCGAGATGTCGATCGCGAGCACCGAGCCATGGGCACCGACGGCGGCGGCGAGCTGCAGTGTGGTCGTGCCGGTGCCGCATCCGACATCGATCACGCACTCGCCGGAGCCGACGCCCGCGCGCGCCATCAACAGCTCGGTCAGCGGCGCGAGCCGCTGGTCGAGCGCCGCCTGACAGTCGACCCAGGTTTGCGCCGGCGCCGAGTTCCAATACTCGGCCTGAGCCGCGTTCGCCGAGGCGGGCTGATCGGCCATGATGGCTCCGATGCGCCTACGCCGCCTTGGCCGGCCGGGCCAGCCACGCATCGAGCTCGGCCAATGCGCGCCGCGCCAGCGCTGGCTTGCGCTCGGCCTTCTCGAGCAGCTGGTCGAGCGGTGGAAACAGGCCGAAGTTGATGTTCATCGGCTGAAACGTCGCCGCCTCGGCGCCCTGGGTGATGTGCGCGAGCAGCGCGCCGAGCGCGGTCGTCGCCGGCGGCGTGACGATCGGCTCGCCGGTAATCTCGGCGGCGACGAAGCGGCCCGCGAGCAGGCCGATCGCGGCGCTCTCGACGTAGCCCTCGACTCCGGTGATCTGGCCGGCGAAGCGGATGTGGGGCATCATCTTGAGGCGCAGTTGCGGGTCGAGTAGACGCGGGCTGTTGATGAAGGTGTTGCGGTGCACCCCGCCCAGGCGCGCGAACTCGGCGCGCTCGAGCCCCGGGATCATGCGGAAGATGCGCTTCTGCTCGCCGTAGGTCAGCTTGGTCTGAAAGCCGACCATGTTGAACAGCGTGCCGAGCGCGTTGTCCTGGCGCAGCTGGACCACCGCGAATGGCCGCCGCCCCGTACGCGGGTCGACCAACCCGACCGGCTTCATCGGCCCGTAGCGCAGCGTGTCTGCGCCCCGTTCCGCCATCACCTCGACCGGCAGGCAGCCCTCGAAGTAGGGAGTCGAGGTCTCCCAGTCCTTGAACTCGTGCTTGGCGCCGGCGCAGAGCGCCGCGACGAATGCCCGGTATTCGGCCTCGTCGAGCGGACAGTTGACATAGTCGGCGCCGGTGCCGGCAGGGCCCCGCTTGTCGTAGCGGGATTGCAGCCAGGCCACCTCGAAGTCGATGCTGTCGCGATGCACGATCGGCGCGATCGCATCGAAGAACGCGAGCGCGGCCTCTCCGGTCACGCGGCGAATGGAATCCGCGAGCTCGGGCGAGGTCAGGGGACCGGTCGCGACGATCACGTGGCCGCAGGAGGCATCGGGCAGGTCCGGCAGCGCCTCGCGGCGGATCTCGACCAGAGCGTTGCCCTCCAGCGCCTGCTGCACCGCTGCGGCAAAGCCGTCGCGATCGACCGCGAGCGCGCCGCCTGCCGGCAGCTTGTGCGCATCGCCCGCGCGCATGATAAGGGAACCGCAGCGGCGCATCTCCTCATGCAGCAGGCCGACCGCGTTATGCATGCTGTCGTCCGAGCGGAACGAGTTGGAGCAGACCAGCTCGGCGAGCGTGCCGGTCTTGTGCGCGGCGGTCGGCCGGGTCGGGCGCATCTCATGGAGGATCACGGAAATACCCGCCTGCGCCAGCTGCCAGGCCGCCTCGCTGCCGGCGAGCCCGCCCCCGATCACGTGGACCGGTCGGACCATCGTGTCACCTCCGCTTCGCCATCCTATATCTCACAGCTCGGAACTTCTTAACTCTACAACGCCTTATCTTCGAACCAGAACCCGGAAATGAGCCACCGATGACCCCGTCCCGTCGCGATTTGCTGTCCGGCATCATTGGCTTTTGCGCGGCGGCGGCCGCGGTGCGCTCATCGGGCCACGGCGAGGAGTCAGCTGGAGTGCGTCTGGGCGAGCCGGAGCCGTTCTCGCCGGATCTGCTCCGGGAGCGGGCGCGCGCTCTGGCGACCCGACCTTTCGAGCCTGCGGATGGCGCCCTGCCGGAGGTGCTGGCCGAACTCGACTATGACCAGCACCGCGCGATCCGGTTCCGCCCTGACATGGCACTGTGGCATGGGCTGGGGCTGGACGTCGAGGCGCAGTTCTTCCACCTCGGCTACCACTTCAAGACACCCGTGCACATCTATGAAGTGGCCGATGGGGTGGCACGCGAGGTGCTCTACACCCCGGAGCTGTTCGACTTCGGCCAAAACGGCTTCAAGCCCGACTTTCCCGAGGACCTTGGCTTCGCCGGTTTCCGGCTGCACGCGCCGCTGAATCGGCCCGACTATCTCGACGAGCTTGCGGTGTTCGTCGGCGCCAGCTACTTCCGCGCGCTCGGCCGCAATCAGCGCTACGGCATCTCGGCGCGCGGCGTGGCGATCGACACGGGTCTGCCGAAGCAGGAGGAATTCCCGGCGTTTCGCCGCTTCTGGCTGGAACGCCCCGCGCCGGGCGCGGAGCAGATTGTCCTGCATGCCCTGCTCGACGGGCCGAGCCTGAGCGGGGCCTTCAGCTTCAAAATACGGCCGGGCGACGCCACGGTCATGGACGTCGAGGCGACGCTGTACCCGCGCCAGGCGATCGAGCTGCTCGGCATTGCGCCGCTCACCAGCATGTTCCTGTTCGGCCCGAACGACCGGCAGGGCGTCGACGACTTCCGCCCGCAGGTGCACGATTCCGAGGGGCTGCAGATCTGGTCCGGTACGGGTGAATGGTTCTGGCGACCCCTGGTCAATCCGGAGCAGCTTCGGCTGTCGCTGTTCAGCGACAAGGACCCTAAGGGGTTCGGGCTCATGCAGCGCACGCGCGCGTTCGAGGAATACGAGGACCTCGAGGCGCGCTACGGCCTGCGCCCGAGCCTCTGGGTCGAGCCGGTGGAGGGCTGGGGCCAGGGCCACCTCCGTCTGATCGAAATTCCGAGCCCGGCCGAGGTCAACGACAATATCGTCGCGTTCTGGGTGCCGCGCGCGCCGGTCGAGGCTGGCTCGGAGTGGCGCTTCAAATACCGGCTGTATTGGTCCATGGAGGCGCCGGTCAAGCCCGAGCTGGCGCAGATCGCGGCGACGCGCGTCGGCATGGGCGGCTCGCCGCCCGACGGCGAGAGCCGCAAGTTCGTGCTCGACTTCCAGGGCGGCCAGGCGAAGGACCTGCCGGCCGATGCCCCGGTCGAAGCGGCGGTGGCGGTCGCGAATGGCGAGGTGACCCAGCTGATCACGCGCAAGAACGAGGTCACGGGCGGCTGGCGGGTGTCGTTCGACCTCCGTCCCGGCGGCAGCGACCCCGTCGAGTTGCGCTGCACCCTGCGCCTCGGCGACAAAGCGCTGAGCGAGACCTGGGTCTATCAGTGGACGGCATGACCCGGGCGGCGGGCGACCGTCCGCCATCGGCGGCAGCAGCCATCGAAACCGCAACGCCGCTCCGGCTGCCGCGGGTGATCGGTCACCGCGGGGCGGCTGGCGCGGCGCCCGAGAACACGCTCGCGAGCATCAAGCAGGCCAAGGAGCTCGGCGCGAGCTGGATCGAGTTCGACGTCAAGCTGACCCGGGACGGCCATCCGATCCTGTTCCACGACGATTGCCTGGAACGGACCACCGACGGGCGGGGCGCGGTCGCCGCGACCACGTTCGCCGAGACCAGGCGCCTGGACGCCGGGAGCTGGTTCGGCGCCGCGTTCCGCGGCGAGCCGGTGCCGACGCTGCAGCAGGCGCTCGCGCTGTGCGCCGAGCTCGACCTCGGGATCAACGTCGAGATCAAGCCCTGCGCCAGGCGGGAGGTGGAGACCGCGCAGGTGACCGTGTCGACGCTGCTCGAGCTGTGGCCGCGCGACCGTCCGGCGCCATTGGTCTCCAGCTTCGCGCCCGCGTGTCTGGCGGTGGCGCGCGATCTGGCGCCGGAGCTGCCGCGCGGCTACCTCGCCGGCACCCTGCCGCGCCGGTGGCGGGAGCTGATGGCGGAGTACGCCTGCACCACGATGCACCTCAATCACCGCCGGATTATCGGCCGGCAGCGGGCGGCGCTCGTGGCCGCGGGCATTCCCGTGGTGCTGTATACCCTTAACGACGGCTGGCGCGCACGGCAGCACCTGGATGCGGGCGTCGCGGCGGTCATCACCGATCACGTCGACCAGGTGCTGGAGTGCCTCGAGCGCGAGCCGACAGCGGCCTGAAACGCCGCAGCGGGCGTCTGGCTTCGGGTCGGCGATCCGTCTATCCCGTGCCTGGAGACCGGACCCGGTCAGGCCGGGGCCGCTAATAGCGCCGCATCAGCCCGACCAGACGGCCTTGCACCTTGACCCGGTTCGGGCCGAAGATCCGCGTCTCGTATTGGGCATTGGCCGCTTCGAGCGCCACCGTCTGGCCCTTGCAACGCAACCGCTTCAGGGTGACCTCGCTGTCATCGATCAGCGCCACCACGATGTCGCCGTTGGCGGCGCCGTCGGCGCGTTCGATCACGATCAGGTCGCCGTCCTGGATCCCGGCCTCGCACATGGAATCGCCGACCACCTCGAGGGCGTAGTGATCGCCGCGGCCAAGCAGATGTGGCGGCACCTGGATTTGAGTCGAGTGGTCGCGCAGCGCTTCGATCGGCGTGCCGGCGGCGATGCGCCCGTACAGCGGCAACGTGACGCTCGAGTCCTCATAGGCCTGCTCCGCCGGTCGGCCGAACTGCACGACATTGGCGTCGGCCGCTCCCGGCGTCGAGTTGGGCTCCAGGCGTGCGCCATTGGGCAGCCGAATCACTTCCAGCGCGCGCGCGCGGTAGGCCAGGCGGCGAATATAGCCACGCTCTTCCAGGCCGGTGATGAGGCGATGGATGCCCGATTTCGACCGCAGCCGCAGCGCGGCGCGCATCTCCTCGAACGACGGTGGCACGCCATGGTCGCGGAGGTACCCGTGAATGAACTGGAGCAACTGGTGCTGGCGTTGCGTGAGCACCTTCCCCTCCGGTCTTGAGGCGGCTGCGGAATTACGCGGGTGTTCTACGAACGTTCTCGGTGATCGTCAACAAACTGTCAAATGCTATATCTGATCGGCCGGGCCATTCCAAGCGTTATGCGCGGTTGAAAAACAGAGTATTTCCTCGCGCCGATAGAAGTCAGATTCCGACCAGCGCAGGCCCGAGCGGGAGCACGGCAACCGCAGTTCCCGGCGGTATCGCCGGCGCGAACGGCGCGCGCTTGATCAGGCAGTCGGCGCGCGCGAAGGTGGCCAGCATGGAACTGTCCTGACGCGCTGCGGGCACGGCTTCGAGCCGACCGTCGGGGCGCCAGACCGCATTGCCTCGCAGATAGTCCTGGCGCCCGTCATTGGCGTCGAGCGACGCGCCGAGCACTGCGGGTATCTCAGGCGGCGCAGGATCGAGCCCGAGCAGGGCGTAAATCGCGGCGCGCACGAACAACACGGCGCAGACGCCGACGGATACCGGGTTGCCGGGCAGACCGAGCAGCGGCACCTCATGTAGCCGGCCGAACATCAGCGGCTTGCCGGGGCGCATGGCGATCCGCCAGAAGTCGAGAGTGAGCCCGTGCTCGCCGAGCACGTCCCGCACCAGATCGCGCTCGCCGACCGAAGCGCCGCCCATGGTGACCACGAGATCGACGCCGCGCAGCTGTCCGCTGGCCTCGGCCAAGCTGTCCGGCCGGTCGCGCGCGATGCCCAGATCAACCGGCTCCCCGCCCCATTGCCGCACCATGGCGGCGAGCGCGACCGTATTGGAACTGACGATCTGCGTTGCGGCCAGCGGCTGCCCCGGCCGCACCAGCTCGTCGCCGGTGGCGAGCAGCGCGACGCGTGGTCGTTGGCGCACCGGCAACCAGGCGTGATTCAGCGCCGCCGCCAAACCGATGTCACGCGCGGTAAGGCGCCGCCCGGCCGGCAACGCGCGTTCGTCGCGCCGGAAATCGAGTCCGGCCGGGCGCACGAAATCGCCCGATTGCACCGACCCTTCGATGCGCACGCGATCACCCTCGGTGCGCGCGTTCTCCTGCAGCGCGACGGCATTGGCACCCCGGGGCAACAGGCCGCCCGTGAAGATGCGCACGGCCTCGCCTGGCTGGAGCTCCTGGTCGTAGGAGCGGCCCGCGGGCGCGCTGCCGACTAGGCGCAGCGTAACATGGCCGGACGCGAGATCGGCCGCGCGCACCGCATAACCATCCATCGCCGAGGTATCGCCGGGCGGTTGGTCGCGCTCGGCGATCAGATCCCGCGCGAGCACCCGGCCCGCGGCAGCCGCCAGATCCACCCATTCGAGCGGCAGCGCTGCGAACGCCGCGACGATGCGCGCGTGGGCTTCCTCGACCGTGAGCATCAGTCAGCCGTGTACGTACCTGATTTGCCGCCCGACTTGTGCCGCAGGCGGACATCGGTGATGCGCATGCTCCGATCGACCGCCTTGCACATGTCGTACACCGTGAGCGCGGCCGCGCTGACCGCGCACAGCGCTTCCATCTCGACCCCGGTGCGACCGACCGTGCGGCAGGTCGCGGTGATCTCGACGGCAGGCGGCTCCGGGCGGCAGCTGAGCTCGACCCGGACCGACGACAAGGGCAACGGATGGCATAGCGGGATCAGCTCGGCGGTGCGCTTGGCGGCCATGATGCCGGCGAGCTGGGCAACGCCCAGCACGTCGCCTTTCGCGACTTCGCTGCGTTCGATCAGCGCCAATGTCTCCGGCCGCATCAGCACCCGCCCCGATGCGGTTGCGATCCGCTCGGTTACCGTCTTGCCGGTGACGTCGACCATGACCGCGTTACCGGCTTCGTCGAAGTGGGTGAAAGCGCTCATGCCAGCTGCCTGATGCCGAGCAGCGCACGGGTCGCGGCGGCGACGTCGGCCTGCCGCATGAGCGCCTCGCCGACCAGAAAGCAGCGGACTCCGACCGCGGCCATCCGCTCCAGGTCGGCATGGCGCGCGAGGCCGCTCTCGGCGACCAGCAGGCGGTCCACGGGCACCAAAGGCGCGAGCTGCTCCGTGGTGCCAAGATCGACCCGCAGCGTCTTGAGATTGCGGTTGTTGATGCCGATCAGGGTTACATCAAGCTGGAGCGCGCGCTCGAGCTCCGGGGGATCGTGCACCTCGACCAGGACGTCGAGGCCCAGGGCCTGGGCAAGGCGTACGAGCTCCTGCGCCACGGCGTCGTCGAGCGCCGCCATGATCAGCAGCACGCAGTCGGCGCCGATCGCGCGCGCCTCGACCACCTGATAAGCTTCCAGAATGAAGTCCTTGCGCAGGCACGGCAGGTCGACCGCAGCGCGGGCCGCGCGCAGGTGCTCATCGGCGCCCTGGAACCAAGCCTCCTCGGTCAGCACCGACAGACAGGCAGCGCCGCCGGCAGCATAGGCGCGGGCGAGCGTCCCCGGATCGAAGTCGGCGCGGATAAGGCCCTGGCTGGGCGAGGCCTGCTTGATCTCGGCGATCAACGCCAGCCCGTCGCTCTGAAGCTTCGACCGCAGGGCGCGCCGAAAGCTGCGCGGCGGGGTGGCGGGCAGACGCGCTTCGAGCTCAGGAAGGGGCAACGCGGCCTTTCGTCGGGCGACCGCCTGGCGCTTGGCCGCGCAGATCCGGGTGAGCACGTCAGTCATCGGGCGCCGCCTCGTTGGTGATCGCGACCAGCGCGCGAAGCGTGTCCTTCGCGGCCCCGCTGTCGATCGCCTCCACCGCGCGCGCCGCGCCGGCCGCGAGATCGTCGACCCGATCGGCGACGATCAGGGCCGCGGCGCTGTTCAACACCACGATGTCGCGGTACGGCCCGCGTACGCCGTCGAGCAGGGCGCGCAACGCATCCGCATTGGTCGTGGCATCGCCGCCGCGCAGATCGTCGCGGCGGGCGCGCGGCAGCCCGGCCTGCTCCGGCGTCACTTCGAAGGTGCTGATCCTGCCGTCGCGCAGCTCGGCCACGTGCGATGGCCCAGTGGTGCTGAGCTCGTCCAAGCCGTCCGCGCCATGCACCACCCAGGCGCGCTCGGCGCCGAGCTGGCCGAGCACCTGGGCGATCGGCTCGACCCACTCGAGCGCGAACACCCCCATCAGCTGGCGCTTTGCCGCCGCCGGATTGGCTAGCGGGCCGAGCAGATTGAAAATGGTCCGGGTGCCGAGCTCGACCCGGGCGCCGGCGACGTGACGCATCGCGCCGTGATAGCGCGGCGCCATCATGAAGCCGATACCGGCGCCGCGGATCGCGCGCTCGACCAGGGCGAGCTCGGCCTCGATGTTGACCCCGAGGGCCGTCAGGATGTCGGCCGAGCCGGCACGGGAAGACAGCGCGCGGTTGCCATGCTTGGCCACCGGAACGCCGCAGGCGGCGACCACGATCGCTGCCGCCGTCGACACGTTGAAGGTGCCCGACGCGTCGCCGCCGGTGCCGCAGGTGTCGATCGCGCTGTCGGGCGCCTGCACCTTGACCATGCGTTCGCGCAGCGCCTGGGCGCCCCCTGTGAGCTCGTCGACGGTCTCGCCGCGCACCCGCAGCCCCATGAGAAAGCCGCCCACCTGCGCCGGCGTGGCATCGCCGGACATCATGATCTCGAACGCGTCGCGTGCCTCGGCCAGGGTCAGCGGCGCGCTGGTCGCGACCCGCGCCAGCAGCGCTTTCATGCGATTGGGCGTGCCGTTCACGCGGTGCCCCGCGGCGGGATCAGCGCCAGGAAATTGGCGAGCAGGCGGTGCCCGTGTTCAGTTTCGATACTTTCCGGATGGAACTGGACCCCATGAATCGGCAGCTCGCGGTGGCGCACGGCCATGATCACCCCATCCGAGGTTCGGGCGGTTATTTCCAGACAGTCCGGCAGACTGGCCGGATCCGCCATCAGCGAATGGTACCGGGTCGCCGCGAACGGCGAGGGAACGTCGCGGAACAGACCGTCGCCCGCGTGCTCGATCTCGCTGATCTTGCCGTGCATCACCCTGGCGGCGCGCACGATGCGGCCGCCGAACGCCTGGGCGATCGCCTGATGACCCAGGCACACGCCGAGGACGGGGCACACCCCGGCGGCGCGGCGCACCAGATCGACCGAAATGCCTGCCCGATCGGGGTCGCACGGCCCGGGGGAAATCACGATCGCGTCGGGCCGTAAAGCCAGGGCGTCGTCAGCGCTGAGCGCGTCATTGCGCCGCACCACGACCTCCGCCCCTAACTCTCCCAAGTAATGGAACAAGTTGTAGGTGAAGCTGTCATAGTTGTCCAAAAGCAACAACATCGCCGGACGCCCGTCAAACAGCAGCCTGCCCGTGCCGCGCCGTGCGCACCGCGTCAGCAAAACCCGGCCGGGTCAGGGCCGTCAAGAGGAAAGCGGCTGATCTGCGGGCGGCGCACGAAGCCGCTGCCAGGCAGCGCCGTATCCCGATACGGCGCCACGCTCTTGGCGCGGCGTGTCCCCCAGTCCTCATGCGAGTACTAATCGCCATAATGCCTGCTCGACCGGAGTGAATCAGCGCCAAGACCCAGTTGAATGCGCTGCCATGAAGGTTATTCTGTTATCGCAACGAAAGCCGCCGGCGCCGTCAGACCGCCGGCTGCCGGGCTGAGCGTGGAGCGCCCCATATGGCGTCACGACGTCGCCGCAGCCGTCGAAGCTGGGGTTACCGCCTCCGACGCGAGCTGATCCAGCACCGGATCAGCGCCTCTCGGTCCCTGCTCGGCGTGGCTCTGTTGGCCGCCATCTGGCTGCTGTGGCCCGAGCCCGGCCATCGCGTGCTCGACCAGCGCGACGCGGCAGGCGCCGGCCACCCGGCGGTCGCGCGTGGGGAATTCAACGACGGTCTGGTGCCCACGGCTCTGGCGAGCGTCGCGGCGCCGATGGGGCGGAAGCTCGGCGGGGGGTCGAGCGCGCTTCAGTACCGTCTCAAGCAGAGGCTGCACCAGGTCGCCAGGACGATGCCGGACATCGGCATGCCGGATCCGGCCCTGGTCGATCGGACCGCAACCGAGGGCATTCCGCCGGCTGCGGACGCGCACGCCGGGCTGCCGCTCGCTTCGGGCGAGGTGAGCGCAGGGGTTGCCGTGGGCGGGCGCGGCGGCGCAGCGACACCCGCGCCGGCGATGGTCGCGCACGCCGAAGCGGCTGCGCAGCAGCCAATCGCTGCAGCGCGGCAGGAGGATGCAAGTTCGATCGCGACCGCGCCGGCCGGCACACCGTCCGAACCGGCCATGACCCGGGCAGTAGCGGGCGGCGTCCTGCCCGAAGGAATCATGCCGGAAGCAGCGCCCGACGAGACGAAGCCGCCATCGGACGGAGCTGCGATCCAGGCGATCGCGCTGCTCGATGCGCCGGCCGACATGCACCCGAACGACCACAAACGCGGGCGCACGCCGACCTGGCTGCGCAACGCAGTCGTGACCGTGGCCGATCCGCGGCCCGCGATCGCGGTGGTGATCGACGATCTCGGTCTGAACCGGCGCGGCACCGCCGCGCTCAACCGTCTGCGCGCGCCTCTCACCCTCGCGTTCATGCCGTACGCCACCGACCTGAAGGCCCAGACCGAGGCGGCGCGCGCCGCCGGGCACGAGCTGCTCGTGCATGTGCCAATGCAGCCGCGCAGCCGGGACTGGCCCGGGCCGAACGCGCTCACTGCCCAGCTCGGACCGGCCGAGCTGATTTCGCGGCTGCGCAGCAACCTGCGCAGCTTTCGCGGCTTCGTCGGGATCAACAATCACATGGGTTCGCTCCTGACCGCCGACCGGGTCAGCATGGACATCGTGATGGCCGAGCTGCGTCAGCGCGACCTGTTGTTCCTGGATTCTCGGACCACGGCGAATTCGGTGGCGGCGCGTGAGGCCGAGCGCATGAGCGTGCCGTTTGCCGAGCGCGACGTCTTCATCGACAACGATCTCGACCTCTCGTCCGTGCTGCACGGCCTCGCGCGTGCCGAGACGATCGCGCGGAGCCAGGGCTTCGCGGTAGCGATGGGGCACCCGCACGACGTGACCATCGAAGCCCTGAAACGCTGGCTGCCGAACCTCGACGCCCGCGGCATCGCCCTCGTGCCGATCAGCGCGATCGTGGCGCGCCAGTGGTGCGCCCGCGCCATCACCACCGTCGGCAATGCCTGTACGCGGTACGCGGTCGCCCAGACCGCGGCGCAATAGCGGATCGCAGCGGTCGCGGCCTCACTGCAGGGGCCCTGTGGCCCGAGGCGTCGTCGCGTTCGGCTCAGTCCTGTGGGGCCGCCGGCCGGCGGCGGAACATCACGTTGGCGATGAAGCTCAGTACCTCCTCGGCGTGCTGGTCGGCCATCACGCAGCGCAGCCGGACGATGCCGCGATCGGGCTTGGAGCGCGACGGTCGGATCTCGAGCACCTCGAGCCGCGCCTCGAGGCGGTCGCCGGGGCGCACGGGCTTGAGCCAGCGCAGCTCGTCGATCCCGGGCGAGCCCATCGCCGCGGCGCGCTTCAGCAGGCCGTCCGCGAACAGACGCATGAACGCGCACACGGTATGCCAGCCGCTCGCGATCAGCCCGCCATAGATCGAAGCGGCGGCTGCCTGCTCGTCGAGGTGGAACGGCTGGGGATCCCAGTCCCGGGCGAAGGCGACGATCTCGTCCCGCCCGAGCGTGCGCTCGCCCAGGTGATGGACCTGACCGGGGGCGAAATCCTCCAGGTAGATCTCTGGCAAGCCTGATCGATCCCGTGGTTTGGCCGGTGCACCCCTGCGTCGGCCGACCGGCATGACATAGCCGCCGAGATCGAGGCGCGCAACGGCGCGGCCGGCGGCGATTTAGCTCTTTGCAAGCTGGTCCAGGCACCTCCCCGGCAAGTCTTAACCTCAATTCACCCGGCCGTCAGGTCTTAAGCGTCCGTTAAGTCGCGGCTGCGATGTTGTCGATTCGATTGCCGCCATCCGACGCGCCGGACGGTGTCCGTCGCGCCGGCGATCTTACGGAGGTTTTCGCGATGAGCAGCCAGCGACAGGGCTTCCGGGGTGCGGCCTGGGCACGCCTGCTCGTGGAGCAGCGCGGGGCGGTGGCCGCGATCATGGGCCTGGCGATCATCCCGCTGTTTGCGGTGGTCGGCCTCGCGATCGATACCGGCCGCGGCTACATGCTCAAGTCCAAGCTGTCGTATGCGATCGATGCGGCAGGGCTGGCCGGTGGTCGGGCGTTCGACACCGACCACCGCCGAGAAGACATCCTGATGTTCTTCGAGGCCAATTTCCCGACCGGCTACATGGACTCCGAGTTACTGCCCGATAACCCGATCATCAACTTCAACGACGCGCAGAACACCATTACCATCGTGGCCTCGGCGACCATCCCGACGTATTTCATGAGAGTCGTCGGGGTACCCGAGGTGACCGTCTCGGCGCGCACCGTCATCCAGCGCGAGCTGCGCGGCATGGAGCTGGTGCTGGTGATGGACAACACCGGCTCGATGCGCGGCAACGGCGGCATGGCCGCGATGAAGCCCGCGGCGACCGATCTGATCAACATTCTGTACGGCGACCGTGAGACCGTGCCGCAGTTCTGGGTGGGGTTGGTGCCTTACGCCGCATCGGTCAACATCGGCACCCAGCACGAGGACTGGTTGACCGGGTACAACGCCGCCAACTTCCTGCCGACCACATGGAAGGGCTGCGTCGAGGCGCGCGCCTTCCCGAACGACAGCAACGATGCGACCCCGGACGTCCAGCTCTTCACGCCTCTGCGCTGGGCGACCACCTTCCACCAGTACGTGAACCCCTTCTGGACGCAGACCGGCTACGTGGCCGTGGTCAAAGACTCGACCAAGACCTACAACGCCACGGGCAACCTGATCTACCTGCAGGGCTCGCCCACCCCGTCCAAGCCGAGCCCGACCAAGGTCCAGTATGCCGCGACCAACCCCGCCACCTGGGGCAAGTGGCTGAACGGCGACAACGAGTGGGATCCGAGCGGGCCGGAATCCGCGCTCAAGCTGGATAACGACCTCTATCAGAACGAGGGCACCGGACCGAACCTCGGCTGCGGCCCGGCAATCACGCCGCTGGTCGCGAGCAAGACCACGATCCTGAATGCGATCGACGACATGGCGCCCTGGCACCGCGGCGGCACCATGGCGAACCAAGGGCTTGCCTGGGGCTGGCGGGTGCTGTCGCCGAACTGGCGGGGCCGGTGGGACGGCGACCTGCCGGACGAGCTGCCGCTCGACTACGAGACGCCCAACATGGAGAAGGTCATCATCCTGCTGACCGATGGCAACAATGAGTGGTACGACTACCCTGGCATCACCTTCCAGTGGGGCGGGAGCGGCGCCAACCACTATACCGGGATTCCCGGGAATAATGCATACCCGACCAGCCCGACCAACTGGCGCAACCAGTTCCAGACCACGTGGCCGGGCGCCGACTATACGGCGTACGGGCGGCTGAGCGAGGGCCGGCTCGGCACCACCAACCAGGCGGTCGCGAACAGCATCCTCGACGACCGCATGCTCGACATGTGCCAGACCATGAAGGCGCAGGGCGTCATCATCTACACCATGACCTTCGGTCCCTCGCCGGACGCCGGAACCCAGCAGCTGTATCGCGACTGCGCGACCGAGCCGGACATGTACTACAACGCACCGTCGGCGACGGACCTGCAACAGGCGTTCGTCGAGATCGCCGACCAGCTCAGCGCCTTGCGCATCGCCGAGTGAGCGGCGTGGTGCGGACGCCTGGGGCGGGAGCAACCGATGCGTATGCAAGATCTGAGCTGGCCCCGGATGGCGGCATGGCGCCGCGTCCGGGCCGCCGGGCTCGGGCAGAACGGCGCGGCGATGGTCGAATTCGCGTTCGTCGCGCCCCTGTTCATCGGCCTTTTGTGCGCGATCATGGAGTTTTCGGGCATCATGTTCGTGCAGGCCATTCTTGAGGGCGCCGCGCGTGAGGCCTCGCGCTATGGCCTCACCGGCTTCACCAGCGGCGGCGTCAGCCGCGAGGATCAAATCCTGTCGATCGTCGAGGACAATACCTACGGCATCATCGACATGGACGAGTTGCAGATCGACACGCTGGTTTACGAGAATTTCGGCGACATCGGCCAGCCCGAGCCGTTCACGGACGAGAACGACAATGGCGTCTGGGACAACGACGAGCCGTACACCGACATCAACGGCAATGGCACCTGGGACTCCGACATGGGCGCCGCCGGCCTGGGCGGCCCGGGTGCCGTGGTCGTCTACCGCATGTCCTACGACTGGGACATCATGATCCCGCTGTTCCGTCCTTTGTTCGGCAATTCGATTCGGCTCCAGTCCAATATCGCGGTGCGCAACGAGCCGTTCACGCCGCCACCGCCTGGTCCTTGAGGCCCACGGGTAGCCAGCCCACCGAGAGGAGTGATGGCGATGCCCATGCTTGCGCAGTTTCTTCCGGCGCCCGCTGGCGGGCTGGCTCGGGGGCGGCGCCGCGGATCGCGCCGGGCCGGCAGCCGGATCGGCCTGCGCCTGCTGGCGTGCCGGGCCGGCAACGTGGCGGTCGAGTTCGCGCTCGCGGCGCCCGTCCTGATGATGTTGATGCTGGCCAGCGCCGAGCTCGCCCGCTTCGTGATCCTGCACCAGAAGATGGACCGGGTCGCGACCACCATTTCCGACCTGGTGTCGCGCGCCGAGACCATCAACGAGACCGAGATGGCCGACATTTTCGAGGCGATCGGGGAGGTCGCCAGTCCGTTCAGTCTCGCCGATCTCGGCCTGGTGATCGTGTCGGCGGTGACCAATCCCGATGGCAACGGCCCGATCGTCGCCTGGCAGCGCAGCGGTGGCGGCGCGTACAGCGCGTCGAGCCATCTCGGCGCCGAGGGCGATGACGCCGTCCTGCCGGAGGGCTTCGAGGTGCGTCAGGGCGAGACCGCGATCATCTCCGAGGTGTTCTACGACTTCACGCCGTTCCTCAGCGCATTGATTGTCGAGCCCCAGGAGGTCTATCGGAGCGCCCACCACCGGCCGCGTCTCGGCACGCTCGAGGAGATCGAGGCCGGCTGAGCCGCCCGGATCGATCGGGTCGCCCAGCGTCTCTGGTCATCATCGTGGACACTTGACCAGCTGAGCGGCCCGGATGATCCGGCCGTCAGTCGTACTTGGTCGATCGTCCTGGGTGCCTGCTGGCCCTGTGCCCTCCGGGATTGCAGCCGGCGTCAACGCGTCCCGCGTCCCGAGCCGGTCGACCGGGTTCATGTCCAACTGGCGGCCGTCCGATCAGGCGACCGATCGCGCGCCGACCACTGGCAGAGCAGCTCTGTCCGGATCGGCCAGCGCGGTATCTGCCGGCAGAATGTTCGGCGCGGCTGCCAACGGTTCTGGAACTGCTCTGTCAGCAGCAGGCCGCGCTGACCTCGCTCAGGGCCACCCTCGATAACACCTCGATCGTGCCGCGGCAATCTCGCGCCTGCCGCTTCGCCCGATGGGCGCCAGTTGCGCAGATCCTTGCGCAGCGCACAGCATCTTGCGGGTCATCTCGGCGCGCCGGTCTCGCGACTGGCGCGCGCGGATCCTGGCGCTTGCCTGCCCCAGCACCCCGCCCCGAGGCTGCCGATTCGAGTCTCACCAGCGACCGGCGGAGCCGCCGTGCCGCCCCAACGCGCCGAAAGCGCCAACCGTCCGATTCAGGCGAGCCGGCCATGGCTTGCGCGCCGTAAGACAACGGACCGGCGGCGACCGGCTCCGGCTTTACCTTTTCTCGGTCGTGCGTTACAGGGAGCGCGGGGGAGGACGCTCTGCGCTGACGGGGCGAGCGATTAGAGCCTGGCGACCTACCGGCTGCGGAGGAAGCTCGCGTGCGAAACGGCGCCTCTGTTGAGGATGGTAGGTGCGCGGCAGCGCTGGCAGCGCCGCCGACCGGCAAACCCACGTTGTGCATGATCAACTACAATGGCGAGCGCTTTCTTCGGGAATCACTGGGCGCTGCCGTCGCTCACGCCGATCGCCTCGCCGAAATCGTGCTGATCGACAACGGCTCGCAGGATCGCAGCCTCGAGATCGTCGGGCGCGAGTTTCCCTCGGTGCGCATCGTCCGACTGGCGGACAACTGTGGCCCGGCGGCCGCGCGCAACGTCGCGTTGCGCGAAGCCAGAACCGAACTGGCGTTGTTGGTCGACAACGACGTCAGTCTGGCGCCAGGATGCAGCGATGAGCTCGTCTCGGCGCTGCTCGCCCATCCCGACGCGGTCGTGGCGGCGCCGGCCGTGCTCTATGCCCAGGATCGTGATCGCATTCAATACGATGGCGCGGACAATCACTTCATCGGCCTGATGACCCTCCATAATCAGGACATGCCCCTGAATGGCAGCGATCGGCAGGTGCGGAAAGTAGGATCGGTGATCACGGCGTGCTTTCTGGCAGATCGAAGACGCCTGCCTGACCATGCGCCGTTCGACGAGTCGTTTTTCATTTATTTCGAGGATCACGACTTCGGTGTACGCATGCGGGCATTCGGTCATCAGATCTTGTCCGTGCCGGCTGCCCGTTGCTTCCATCGGGAGGGTACGGAGGGACTGTCGATCCGCCGGCTCGGAAAATATTCCAGTAACCGTATTTACTACCTGATTCGCAACAGATGGCTATTCCTCTGCAAGAACTACTCGATCAAATCGCTGCTGATACTGTCGCCCGTGCTTGCATTCTATGAAGTAGTCCAGTTTGTGATGGTTCTCAAGAAAGGCTGGATCCGCGAGTGGGCGAGGGCCGTGGTGTGGATAGCCCGGCACGCGCCCGAGGTCGTCGAGCAGCGCCGGCGGGTCCAGAGCGCCCGGAGGAATCCCGATCGCGTGCTGCTTCTGGGGGGCCCGCTGCCTTTTCGCGAGGAGCTGACCGCGGGGCGCTTGGAGCGATCCGGAAGGCGAGTGCTGAACGCCGTCCTCGGATCCTACTGGAAGATGGTAGCGCAGTTCATTTGACGAGCGCGCCAGACGGAGCAGTTCGAATTCCGCGCCAATGACGCCGCCTTACCACATCGCCATGGTCGCGGCGTGCCCGTTTCCGCACGCCCGGGGCACGCCGGTCAGGATTCTCCGGATGTCGGAGGCGCTCGCCGCGCTCGGCCATGAAGTCCACGTCGTCACCTATCACCTCGGCGAGGGGGCGGCCGATCCCGCCCTGCGCCTCCACCGCACCCGGGACGTCGCGAGCTATCGCCAGTTCGGCCCGGGACCGACGCTTGGCAAGCTCCTCGTTCTGGATCCGCTGCTGATCGCCAAGCTGCGCGGCGTTCTGCGCGAACACCCGATCGACGTGATCCATGCCCATCACTACGAGGGCCTCCTCGTCGCGGTCGCGGCCGGGACCATGTCCGGCTTACGCCGCCCCCGTCCCGGAGCGCGCGTCCCGGTGATCTACGACGCTCACACGCTGCTGGCCTCGGAGCTGCCCTACTACGGCCGCGGCCTGCCGGCGCGGCTCAAGCGGGCGCTCGGCCTGAAATTGGACCGGTGGCTGCCGCAATGGTCCGATCACATCATCGCCGTCACTGACACCATCCGCGACAAGCTGGTGAGCAATGGCATCGGGCCGGACCGGATCACAACCGTGCCCAATGGGGTCGAATGCGAGCACTTCGATCCCGGCCGCGGACCGCGCCCTGCGCAAGACGGCAAGAAGACGGTGCTGTTCACCGGCAATCTTGCGCGCTACCAGGGCATCGAGCTGCTGCTCGAGGCCTTCGCCAAGATCGTCCGCAGCAAGCCGGATGTCCGACTGGCGATCGCGGCGAACTCTTCCTTCGCGCCCTACGAGCCGCTCGCGCAGGAGCTCGGCGTGCGCGGAGCCATCGATCTGCTGCCGGCGCCGGAATTCGATCGGCTGCCCGCGCTGCTGGCCAGCGCCGACGTAACGGTCAATCCGCGCACCGAGTGCGACGGCATGCCGGTCAAGCTGCTGAACTACATGGCGGCGGGCAAGCCAGTGGTCTCGTTCGCGGCGTCGGCGCCCGGAGCCGAGCATCGACGCACGGCGTGGCTGGTCGCCGACGCTGACGCGGCGGCATTCGCCGAGGGCATTCTGACGGTTCTCGATGACCCCGAACTGGCCGAGGAGCTCGGCCGCGAGGCGCGGCGCTACGTCGAGGCGAACTGTCGCTGGTCGACCATGGCCGAGCGCGCCCAGAGCGTGTACGACAAGGTGCTCGCGGCGGCGGGACAACCGGGGCGAAAAGAGCCATCGCGAGACGGCGAACCGGGAATCGCACAGCCCGGCGCCTGATCGGACCTATGGAACGCCGGCGTCGGGGCGGCTCAGCGCCGGACGCAAGACGACCGCAACCCGATCAGGCGCGGGCTCGTGCTGGCAAGGAGGACGGCTCAGCTCTCCGGGTAGCGCCAGGGCGCAGCGGGCTGCGCAGCCGCCTCATCGATGGTCCAGAGCGGCACGGCGAGGCCGGCGGCGACGTCCTTGAACACCATGCGCACGCGCGTGCCGATGCCGACGCTCGCGACCAGCTCCGGCGGCGCGAGGTCGCCGTCCGGGCCCACGAGGTTGCCGGCGACGCGCAGCCCGTTGTGCTCGGCTGGCACGCCCTTTTGGGTGTCGAGTTCGACGATCAGGACGAGATAGGGCAGGTGGTCCTTGAAGGCCGGCTGGATCGCGTGGTGGACCTCCGCGTACGTGTAGACGGCGCCTTTGCCGTCGACCGGCGTCCACTCCGCCTCGGGCTGACCGCACCAGGGGCAGCCCGTGGTCGGCGGATAGCGCAGCAGGCCGCAGGCCGCGCAGCGCTGCAGGCGGAAGTCGTGCGCGGCGCAGTGACTGAAGTACGCGAGGTTCTCCTGATCGAGCGCCTCGATGCGCAGCGCGATGCCGAGATAGTCGCCCTCGACGCCCACAGATCCTCTCCGCTGTCTCAGCCCGCCCGCCTTACGGTCGTCCCCGCGCCGTGGCGGAAACAGTCGACCACGTGGTCGTCGACCATGCCGACCGCCTGCATGAAGGCGTAGCAGATCGTCGGCCCGCAGAACTTGAAGCCGCGCTGTTTGAGCGCCTTCGCCATTGCCCGCGCCTCGGGCGTCTCCGCCGGGACCTCGGTGAGCGAGCGGCGCCGGTTGACGATCGGCTCGCCGTCGACGAACTGCCACAAAAAGCGCGCCGCGCCGCCCGGCGCCGCCATCAGATCGAGATAGGCCCGGGCCGACGCGATCGCGCCTTCGATCTTGGCGCGATTGCGCACGATCCCGGGATCGGCGAGCAGCGCGGCGATCTTCTGCGCGTCGTAGGCGGCGACCTTGGCCGGCTCGAACCGGTCGAACGCCTGGCGGAAGTTGGCGCGCTTCCTGAGGATCGTGATCCAGGAGAGGCCGGCCTGGAAGCCCTCGAGGATCAGCATCTCGAACAGCGCCCGCTCGTCGCGCAACGGCACGCCCCACTCCTGGTCGTGATAGGCGACGTAGAGCGGATCGCTGCCGGCCCAGCCGCAACGAACGATGCGGTCGTCGATCAAAGCCTCCTCCCGAACGGTCGGCGCGCCGGATTGTCGGGCAATCGTCTCGCCGCGGCAAGGCTGGGCGGCACGGAGGGCTTTGCCCCGCAGAGCCGCCTGATAAATTGCCGGCGATCGCGAGCGCGGAGGACCGGACGGGGCATGGGGCGGGAGCGCGCCGAGCCAGCATCGCAGGCATCGCCGATGATCGCCCAATACCGGGCGCTCAAGGCGGAGCACCCCGAGTGCCTGCTGTTCTTTCGCCTGGGCGATTTCTACGAGCTGTTCTTCGAGGACGCCAAGGTGGCGGCCCCGGCGCTCGACATCGCGCTGACCAGGCGTGGCCGGCACGGCGAGGCCGACATCCCGATGTGCGGCGTGCCGGTGCACAGCGCCGAGGGCTATCTCGAGCGCCTGATCAGACAGGGCTTCAAGGTCGCGATCTGCGAGCAGACGGAGGATCCGGCCGCGGCCAGGCGCCGCGGTGGCAAGGCGCTGGTCGAGCGCGCCGTGGTGCGCGTGGTCACGCCCGGCACGCTCACCGAGGACAGCCTGCTCGATGCCCGTGCGCACAATTTTCTCGCCGCGCTGGCGCGCAGCCAGAACGCGCTGGCGCTTGCCTGGCTCGACGTGTCGACCGGCGATTTCCTGACCGGCCCGGTCGCCGACGGCACCTTGCCGGTCGAGCTCGCGCGCATTGCCCCGGGCGAGCTGCTGGCGCCCGAAGGGCTGCTCGAGGACGCCCGCGTCGCCGCGCTGTGGCCGGACTGGCGGGGCCGCTTGACGCCGTTGCCCGATCACGAGTTCGACTCGCTTGCGGGCGAGCGCCGCCTCAAGGCGAGCTTCGCGGTCGCGGCGCTGGATGGCTTCGGCGCCTTCTCCCGGCCCGAGCTGGCCGCGTGCGGCGCGCTGATCGGCTACGTCGAGCTGACCCAGAAAGGACGTCTGCCCCGGCTGTTGCCGCCGCGGCGCGTGGTTCCGGGCACGCATCTGCTGATCGATGCCGCGACGCGGCGCAACCTCGAGCTGCTCGCGAGCTTCGGCGGCGAGCGCCGGGGCAGCCTGCTGGCCGCGGTGGACCGCACAGTGACCGCCGCCGGCGGTCGTCTGCTCGCGACCCGCCTCGCGGCGCCCTTGGCCGCGGCCGAGCCGATCCGCAAGCGCCTCGATGCCGTCCAGGCCCTGCTCGACGCGCCCGCGCTGCGCGCCGATCTGCGCGCCGAGCTGAAGGGGTGCCCGGACCTGGAGCGCGCGCTCTCGCGCCTGTCGCTCAACCGCGGCGGGCCGCGCGATCTGCACGCGATCCGCGAGGGTCTGGCGCGCGCCGCGCGCATCAAGCAGCAGCTCAGCGCCTCCGCTTCGCCCCTGGCCCCGAGCGCCAGCGCCATCGCCGACCTCGCCGACCTGGCGCGCCGGCTGCAGGATGCGCTGGTCGACAGCCCGCCGTTCCTCGCCCGCGACGGCGGGCTGATCCGGCCGGGCTGGCACGCCGAGCTGGATCAGCTGCGCGACCTGCGGGACCAGACCCGCCGCCACATCGCCCGGCTCGAGGCCGAGCTGCAAGGCGCCACCGGAATCGGCTCGCTCAAGGTCCGCCACAACAACATGCTCGGCTACTACATCGAGGTGACCGCGACCCATCGCGCCAAGGTGCCGGACCACTTCGTGCAGCGCCAAGGCATGGCCAATGCGACCCGCTACAGCACAAAGGAGCTGGCCGAGCTGGAGAGCCGGATCGCGAGCGCCGCGGAGCGTGCGCTGACGCTCGAGATGGAGCTGTTCGAGGAGCTGTGCCGCGCCGTGTTGGACGAGTCCGAGCCGATCGGACGGACCGCCCAGGCGCTCGCCCGCCTGGACGTCGCCGCCGGCCTCGCCGAGCTCGCCGCCGAGCAGCGCTACTGCCGCCCCGAGATCGACGACGGTGACGCGTTCGTGATCGAGCGGGGCCGCCATCCGGTGGTCGAGCAGGCGCTCGCGCGCGACGCCGCGTCATTCATCGCCAACGATGCTGATCTGTCCGCGCCCCAGCGGCTGTGGCTGCTGACCGGGCCGAACATGGCGGGCAAGAGCACGTTTTTGCGCCAGAACGCGCTGATCGCGATCCTCGCCCAGGCGGGCAGCTTCGTGCCCGCGGAGCGCGCCCGCATCGGCGCGGTCGACCGGCTGTTCTCGCGAGTCGGCGCGGCCGACGATCTGGCGCGCGGCCGCTCCACGTTCATGGTCGAGATGGTCGAGACGGCGGCGATCCTCAATCAGGCGACGCCCAAGAGCCTCGTGATCCTCGATGAGATCGGGCGCGGCACCGCGACCTTCGATGGCCTGTCGATCGCCTGGGCGGTGGTCGAGCACCTGCACGAGGTGAACCGCTGCCGCGCCCTGTTCGCGACCCACTTCCACGAGCTGACCGCGCTCGCCGCCAAGCTCGACCACCTGGTCTGCCGGACCATGCGGGTGAAAGAGTGGCAGGGCGACGTGGTGTTCCTGCACGAGGTGGCGGAGGGCGCCGCCGACCGCTCGTACGGCGTGCACGTGGCGCGCCTCGCCGGCCTGCCGGAGGCGGTGCTGGCGCGCGCCGAGCAGGTGCTGCACCGGCTCGAGCAGGGCGAGGCCAAAAGCACCGCCGATCTGGCGGACGACCTGCCGTTGTTCGCCGCCGTGGCCGCCCGCACCCGGCCGGGGCCGACCGCGTCCGCCGGGCCGTCCCCGCTCGAGGCCGCCCTGCGCGACGTCACCGCCGACGAGCTGTCGCCGAAGCAGGCGCTCGAGCTGATCTATCGGCTGAAGGGCCTGTTGGAGGGCTGAGCGCCACAGGTAGGCAGTGTCGTCCCAGCCACAACCCCGAACCCCTGTCCGTCACGGCAGATCCTGGGCGGCTGTCGTATTCGAACCAAGGCGGCTGGGGCGGCGACGGTCTCCGGCGACCTTCCCTGTCGTGATGCTCTCAGGCCGCGTCGGCGACCAGAACGGCCTTGGCCAGCGCGCTCTCGAGCGTGAGCAGCTTGCGCTTCTGCGCCGCGCCCCAGCGGTAGTTGTGGATCACGCCGGTGGACAGGATCACCCGGTGGCAGGGGATCAGCCAGGAGATGTTGTTGCGCCCGACCGCGGCGCCGACCGCGCGCACCGCGCGCGGCTGCCCGACCGCGCGCGCGATCGCCTGATAGCTCACCACCTGGCCGAACGGGATGCGCAGCAGCGCCTCCCATACCTTGATCTGGAAGTTGGTGCCGCGCACCAGCAGCGGGAGGGGCTGGCCCGAGCGCTCCGCCAGCTCGAAGCCGCGGCGCACGTAATCCGCCGTGGTCGCCTGATCGCGCACGAGCGTGGCGCCCTGCCATTCCCGCTGAAACTCATCGACGGCCGCCTGGTCCTCGGTGACGAAGCTGAGCCAGCAGACGCCGCGCTCGGTCACCCCGAGCAGCACGCGGCCGAGCGGGCCGTCGTGCAAGCCCCAGCGGATGACCAGGCGGTAGCCGAGCGCCTTGAACTCGCCGGGCGTCATCGCCTCGCAGGTGACGAACAGATCGTGCAGCCGGCTCGGACCCGAGAGCCCGGCATCGAGCGCGGCATCGAGCACGCTTGCGTTCTCGACCAGCAGCCGCTTGGCGTGGGCGAGGGTCACGTACTGCAGGAAGCGCTTGGGAGTGACGCCCGCCCAGCGTTTGAACACGCGCTGAAAGTGGAAGGGCGACAGATTGGCCGCGTCGGCCATATCCTCCAGCGACGGCTGCTCCTGATAGTGCTCGGCAACGAAGCCGATCGCGTTCGCGATCCGCGCGTTGTACGGCAGATCGCGCGGCGGCTCTTCGGTCGCGCTCAGTGACAGGGCAGTAGTGGCCATGACGGTTCCTCGACAGTGCTGAACGTGCGCAGCGTCACGCCAACCGACCGTGCGAACAACCCGATTCTTGCGGTGCGCGGCAATCCAGATGGCGCGCGCTGATCGGGGCGGCGCGCCAGAACCGCTCAGTTCTCGAACACGATCTTGGGAAACGGCTTGCGCTCGGTCGCGGCCGCGCTGCCCAGCTTGCCGATGACCGCCTCAGCCACCTTCAGATAGGCGCCGGCCTGAGGGCCATCGGGGTGCGAGACCACCGGCGGCCGCCCGGCATCGGTCTCTTCGCGAATCAGGAGGTCGAGCGGGATCTCGCCGAGGAAATCCACGCCGAACTTCTCCGCGGTGCGGCGCGCGCCGCCGTGGCTGAAGATCTCGGCCCGGCCGCCGCAGTGCGGGCAGACGAAGTAGCTCATGTTCTCGATGATGCCGAGTACCGGCACGTCGACCTTGCGGAACATGTTGAGCGCCTTGCGCGCATCGAGCAGCGCGATGTCCTGGGGCGTCGACACGATCACCGCGCCGGCGAGCGGCACCCGCTGCGCCATGGTCAGCTGCGCGTCGCCGGTGCCGGGCGGCAGGTCGACCACGAGGAAGTCCAGCTCGCCCCACTCGACGTCGCCGAGCATCTGCTGCAGCGCGCTCTGCACCATGGGGCCGCGCCAGATCATGGGCGCGTCCTCCTCGACCAGGAAGCCCATCGACATCACGCGCACGCCGTAGTTCTCCATCGGCAGCAGCTTCTTGCCGTCGGCGCTGCGCGGGCGGCCGGCGATGCCCAGCATGCGCGGCTGCGACGGCCCGTAGATGTCGGCATCGAGCAGGCCCACCCGCTGCCCGAGCCGGACGAGCGCGAGCGCCAGATTGACCGACGTGGTCGACTTGCCGACCCCGCCTTTGCCCGAAGCCACGGCGACCACCGAGCGGATGCCGGGCAGCGCGGGTTTGCCGCCGAGGGTGCTCGGATCGCGTGCCGGACCGCCGGGCGCCACCGGACTGCCGCGCGCGCGAGCCTCGGCGTTGGCGGGAGCGCGCTCCGCGGTGAGCACGGCGGTCGCGGAGGTCACCCCGGGCACGGCGAGCACCGCCTGTTCGCAGGCGCGGCGCAATGCCTCCTTGGCCGGGGCCTCACTCGGCTCGACCTCGAGCGCGAAACCGACGTTGCTGCCTTTGACGACCACGCCCGAGACCATGTCGAGCGCCACCACGTCCTGGCCGCGGTCCGGATCGATCACGCCGGCCAGCGCCTGGAGAACCTGCTCTTTGGTGATCTGCGCCACGGTTGAACACTCCAGGCGGCCATACGATATTGGACCTCAGCAGCATCGGTCCGGGCAAAGCTCGCCCTGGCACTCGTGATTCTCGTGATATAGAGGAGCACGCTGCGTGGGCAAAGCCCTCGGGGCGGTCCTCAAGAGCCCTCAGGGGCGGATCCTCGAAGCCCTCAAGGGCAGATCCTCAAGAGCAGAAGGTGGCAGGTCATGCCGTGGAGCAACCAAGGTGGCGGCTGGCAGGGTGGCGGCGGCCAGGGGCCCTGGGGCGGACGCCCCGGCGGCGGGCAGCAGCCGCCGGACCTCGAGGAGCTGCTCCGGCGCAGTCAGGAGAAGGTCAAGCGCTTGTTTCCCGGCGGGCCGGGCGGCGGCTTCGGCGGCAATCGCCGCGGGCTGGTGCTGATCCCGCTGATCGTGCTCGCGATCTGGCTGGCCAGCGGCTTCTATCGCGTGCAGCCCGATGAGCAGGGCGTGGTGCTGCGCTTCGGCGAATGGATCAAGACCACGCAACCCGGCCTGAACTGGCATCTGCCCTCCCCGATCGAAGCCGTGTTCACGCCCAAGGTCACCCGCGTCAATCGGGTGGAGGTCGGGTTCATGGGTCCGTCCGAGGCGGGCCGCAGCGGCTCGATGCGCGATGTGCCGAGCGAAAGCCTGATGCTCACCGGCGACGAGAACATCGTCGACATCAATTTTGTGCTGCTCTGGCAGATCAAGGATGCGGGCCAGTTTCTGTTCAACGTCCGCGACCCCGAGACGACGGTCAAGGCGGTCGCCGAGAGCGTCATGCGGGAGATCATCGGCAAGACGCCGATCGTCGAGGCGACCACCGAAGGACGCGGCGCGATCGAGCTCGCCGCGCGCGAGCAGACCCAGAAGATCCTCGACGACTACGGCACGGGCATCCTGGTCAATCAGGTGCAGCTGCAGAAGGTCGATCCGCCGAGCGAGGTGATCGATGCGTTTCGCGACGTGCAGCGCGCCCAGGCCGACCGCGAGCGCTCGCAGAACGAGGCGGAAGCATTCGCCAACGACATCCTGCCGCGCGCCCGCGGCGATGCGGAGCGCCTGCTCCAGGAAGCCCAGGCTTACCGCCAGGAGGTGGTCGCCCGGGCCGAGGGTGACGCGCAGCGCTTCGTCTCGGTCTACAACGAGTACGCCAAAGCGCAGGATGTCACGGTCAAGCGGCTCTATCTGGAGACGATGGAAAGCGTCCTGCGCAACATGAACAAGGTGGTGATCGACTCGTCCGCCAGCAGCGCCGGCGTGGTGCCCTATCTGCCGCTGCCCGAGCTCCAGCGGCGGGCGCATGAGCGTGCTGCGCCCGAAGCATCGGGGGAGGACACGAGCCAGGGAGAGCAGCAGTGAACCGGAATTTCGCGATCGGGCTCGGCGCGCTCGGCGCGGTGCTGCTCGTCCTGGTGCTGAGCGCCATGTTCACCGTGCATCAGACCCAGCAGGCGCTGGTCCTCCAGTTCGGCGATCCCAAGCGGGTGGTCACCGAGCCCGGGCTGCACTTCAAGCTGCCGTTCGTCCAGAACGCCGTGTACATCGACCGCCGGGTGCTCGACTTCGACGCCGAGGCCGCGGAGGTCATCCTCGGCGACCAGAAGCGACTGGTGGTCGACGCGTTTGCCCGCTACCGCATCGTCGACCCGCTGCGCTTCTACCAGTCGGTCGGCGACGAGCTGCGCCTGCGCGGCCGCTTCGACACGATTCTCGACGCATCGCTGCGCAAGGTGCTCGGCGAGGTGCCGCTGTTCACGGTGCTGTCCGCGGACCGGCTCTCGTTGATGAACCGCATTCGCGATCTCGCCAACACCGAGGCCAAGCAATTCGGCATCGACGTGGTGGACGTGCGGATCAAGCGCGCCGACCTGCCCGCCGAGAACAGCCAGGCGATCTACCGGCGCATGCAGACCGAGCGCGAGCGCGAGGCCAAGGAATTGCGGGCGCAGGGCGCCGAGCTCGCCCAGCGCATCCGCGCACGCGCCGATCGCGAACGACGCGTGATCATCGCCGAGGCGCAGAAGGAAGGCGCGATCACCCGCGGCCAGGGCGACGCCGACGCGGTGCGGATTTTCGCCGATGCGGTCGGCCGCGACGTCGATTTCTTCACGTTCTACCGCTCGATGCAGGCCTATCGCGACGCTCTGGCCGACGACAACACCAGCTTCGTATTGTCGCCGGACAGCGAGTTCTTCCGGTTCTTCAACAGCCCCAGCCTGGCGCCCGTCGAGCAGGCGCACAATCCAGCGGCGAGCCCCGCGGCGGCCGCAGATCGCGCGCCGCCTGCTACCGACGATGCGGCGCTCGCACCGCCGACCGACGGCGCGACGGCTGCGTCGAAGCAGCCGCCAGCGACCGCGAGCAGCATGCAATAGGACGGGGTGGACCTATGCGTGCGGTGGTCGGATCGTGCTGAAGAACTTGCCAGGGCGCCGGTTGCAGGATGCGCCTCGTGCAGTACGATCAGGCGGCGGTTGGGTGCGAGCCGGCCCCATCGTGAGCTGGCGCACACCGTGCGAGTGTGTCAGGTGTCGCCGCCGACGAGACGAAGGCTCGGGGTTCGCGCGTAATGACCGATCTGGCTACGGGTGTGGCATTGGTCCTGGTCCTCGAAGGCCTGCTCTGGGCGGTCTCGCCGGGCGCCATGAAACGGGCGGCGGAGATGGCGCTCGCCCTCGCCGACCAGCAGCTGCGGCTCGCCGGTCTGGTCGCCGTGGCCGCGGGCGTGGTTCTGGTCTGGCTGGTGCGCGGTTGACCGGCCGCGCCGATTGTGCGGGTCGTCGGCATTGACTTCCAATGTCGCCGTGACAAGTTGCGCGATGCCTGCCCTCGGGAAGACGCCAGTCCTCCCCCCGCGCGGACTTGACCCTGCTCTTGGCTCAACGCTGAACTCGCCTTGGCCCGAAGGCTGACCTGGTTTTGGCCGAAGGCTGATCTCGCGGAGAACGTCGATGCGCCTGGTGAGAGTCCTTGCTCCGGTTTCGATCGCATTCGGCCGCAGGCCGGCGCGAGCTCTCGTCTTGCTGATGACCCTGGTGCTGGCCCCGAGGGTCGGCGATGCCGGTCCGCCGCCGATCAGCTTTGCCGATATCGTCGAGCGCGTCGCCCCGGCGGTGGTCAATATCTCGACGACCAAGGCGATCGCGCGGGGTCAGATGCCCGATCTGCCGTTCCCCGAGCCGCCGCCCGGCTCGCCGTTCGAGGACTTCTTCCGCGAGTTCTTCGATCAGGATCGGGCGCCTGAGGAAATGCCGCGGCGGCAGGCTTCCCTGGGCTCGGGCTTCGTGGTGGATCCGCGCGGCTTCGTGGTGACCAACAACCACGTGATCGCCGAGGCCGACGAGATCCAGGTCGTATTCAACGACGACAAGAGCTACGACGCCAAGCTGGTGGGGCGGGACACCAAGACCGATCTGGCGCTGCTCAAGATCGAGGTCGACCACCCCTTGCACGCGGTCACCTTTGCCGACAGCGACACGGTCCGCGTCGGCGACTGGATCATCGCGATCGGCAATCCCTTCGGCCTCGGCAGCACCGTCACCGCGGGCATCATCTCGGCCCGCTCGCGTGACATCCGGGCCGGCCCCTACGACGATTTCCTGCAGGTCGACGCGCCGATCAACCGCGGCAATTCCGGCGGCCCAAGCTTCAATCTCGACGGCCAGGTGATCGGCATCAACACCGCGATTTTCTCGCCCAGCGGCGGCAACGTCGGGATCGGCTTCGCGATCCCCGCGAACCTCGCGGTGCCGGTGATCGAGTCGCTGAAGGAGGAGGGACGGGTCAAGCGCGGCTGGCTGGGTGTCCGCATCCAGACGGTCACCGACGAGATCGCCGAGAGCCTGGGTCTGCACGATTCGGCGGGCGCGCTGGTCGCGAGCGTCACCCCCGACGGGCCGGCCGAGCTGGCCAAGATCGAGCCGGGTGACGTGATCCTCGAGTTCGACCACAAGAAGATCGACCGGATGCGCGGTCTGCCGCGCATCGTCGCCGAGACTCCGATCGGCAAGGAGGTCGAGGTCAACCTCTGGCGCCGTGGCGAGCGGCGCACGATCACCGTGACGCTTGGCGAGCTGCCCGAGGAGGACGAGCTGGCGGCGCTGACCGAGAGCGGCGCCGACACGCCGACCACGGCACAGATCGATTCGCTCGGCGTGACCGTAGCCACGATCTCGGACGAATTGCGCACGCGCTACGAGCTGACCGAGAATGCCAAGGGCGTGGTGATCGTCGAGGTCAAGGAGGGGGGGCCGGCCGGGGCGGAGAGCCTGCGCCCGGGCGACGTGATCGTCGAGGTCGGCCAGGAGGAAGTCACCTCGCCGCCTGACGTCGCTGCCAAGGTCAACCAGGCGCAGCAGGACAATAAGAAGTCGGTGCTGCTGCTGGTCGAGCGCCAGGGCGATCTCCGGTTCGTCGCGCTGCGCTTTCCCGAAGCGGGCGGCGCCTCGCCGGAAGGCGGCGCTGGCGGCCCCGAAGCTCCTGGCAACTCCTCCGAAGGAGGTCGTGCTGCGCCAGAGGGGGGCGGTGCGCCACCTGAGGGTGGCGGCTCCCGCCAGTAGCCGCGGGATCGACCGCGCGGCGTCTGCACGATCGGGCCATGGGCGCGCGCCGCGCCCGCAGGCGGTCAGGCGCGCTTCAGCTCGAGACGAAGTCGCTTTTGGCGATCCCCTGCAGATAGAGCAGGGCCGTGAGGTCGCTCCGTCTGATCACGACGGGGGCGACCGCGGCGACCCCAGGAGACGGCCGGAACGCCACGCCCAGACCGGCATCGCGCAGCATCGGCAGATCGTTCGCGCCGTCGCCCACCGCCAGGGTTTCGGCCGGCGGCAGCCTGAGCACCCGCGTGAGCTGCCGGAGCAGCGCGAGCTTGCTCGCGGGGCTGCGGATCGGACCGAGCAGCCGCCCGGTGAGCCGGCCGTTCAGCGTCTCCAGCCGGTTTGCCTGGGTGATATCGAAGCCAATCGCAGTACCCACCCGGCGGACGAAGGGCACGAAACCGCCGGAGACCAGCGCGGCGCGCGCGCCCCAGGAATGCATGGTCTGAACCAGGGTGCGCGCGCCCGGCATCAGCCTGATGCGCTCGCGGAACACCTCCTCGAACACTTCGACCGAAAGGCCTTCGAGCAGCGCGACCCGGGCCTGCAGGGCGGCGACGAAGTCGAGCTCGCCGTTCATCGCCCGGCGCGTGATCGCGCTGACCTCCGCCTTGACGCCCAGATGGTCGGCCAGCTCGTCGATGCACTCGACGTTGATCATGGTCGAGTCCATGTCGCTCACCAGCAGGCGCTTGCGCCGTGCCACGGCGGGCACCACGCCGAGGTCATAGAGCGGATCGCCCAGCACCGCCTCGGCGCGCGCCCGGATCGCACGGCCGTCACCGCCTTCGACCGACAGCTCGCAGGCTTCGTCCTCGGCGAGCCAGCGCGCCGTGCCGCCGAGCGCCCGCTGCAGTGCCGCAACCGTCGCGCCGTCCAGCGGCATCCGCTCCGGGTCGGCAATCAGGCATACCACGTGAGCCATGGCGCGGACTGTCCTCGAACCGCCCCCGCCATGCAAGCAGCGGTTGCATGACAGCCCTGATCGTCGTGGCCGGCGCGACGGCGAGCGGCAAGTCGGCCCTGGCGTTGCGTCTGGCCGAAGCCGAGCGCGGCGTGATCATCAACGCCGACAGCATGCAGCTGTACCGCGACCTGGACCTGCTGACCGCTCGTCCCACCGCCGCGGACCAGGCGCGCGCGCCCCATCGGCTGTACGGCATTCTGGACGCCGCAGATCCGGCATCGGCCGGGCGGTGGCTGCAGCTGGCCGGGGCCGCGATCGACGAGGCGCTGGCAATGGGACGGCCCGCGGTCGTGGTCGGCGGGACCGGGCTGTATCTGCACGCCCTGCTGCACGGCCTCGCGCCTGTCCCGGAGATCGCCGCCGACGTTTGCGCCGCTGCCCGGGCGCGGGTCGCCGCGCTCGGCGCGCCCGCATTTCATGCCGAACTCGCCGAGCTGGATCCCGTCATGGCGGCGCGCCTGCGCCCGAGCGATCGTCAACGACTCGTGCGCGCGTATGAGGTTCTGATCGGCACCGGGCGCTCGCTCGCTGCCTGGCAGTCGATGCCGCCGCTGCGGGTCAGTCTGCCGGCGCGCCGCCGCGGCCTCGCGCTGGCGCCGCCCCGACCGGCGCTGTACCAGCGCATCGACCGGCGCCTGCGCGCGATGATCGAGCATGGCGCTCTCGGGGAGCTGAAGGGGCTGGCCGAGCGTTCCTTGCCGCCCGACCTGCCCCTGATGAGGGCGGTCGCGGTACCCGAGCTGCTGGCACACGTGGCGGGCCGCGTCGACCTCGATACGGCGCTCGAGCGCGCGATCGGTCAGACCCGCCGCTACGCCAAGCGGCAGCTCACCTGGCTGCGTCATCGCCTGCCAGAGCTGCGCGCCGTGGCGGAATTCGGCGACGACCTTGATCCGCAGCGGGCGATCGCGTTGGCCGGCCCTTGTTGACCGCCGCATCTTTGGCGCACTAGTTTGCGATTTCAAAGGGGCGACGAAGGGGTTGCTGCCCCGAAAAGTGCCGAGGCATCGGTCAGGAGCTTGCGCGATGTCGGATACCACGGTTGTTCCCCGCACGGACTTCGAGACGCGCGTCATGACCGGCTCGGAGGTCGTCCTCCAAGCCTTGGTCGAGCAGGACGTCGACGTGGTATTCGGCTACCCCGGCGGCGCGGTGCTGCCGATCTACGATGCGATCTTCAAGCAGAACTCGATCCGCCACATCCTGGTCCGCCACGAGCAGGGCGCGGTGCACGCGGCCGAGGGTTACGCCCGCAGTACCGGCAGGGTGGGCGTGGTCCTGGTCACCTCGGGACCGGGCGCGACCAACACGGTGACCGGGCTGACCGACGCGCTCATGGACAGCGTGCCGGTGGTCTGTCTGACCGGCCAGGTGCCGACCCACATGATCGGCAACGACGCGTTCCAGGAAGCCGACACGGTCGGCATCACCCGGCCCTGCACCAAGCACAACTACCTGGTCAAATCCGGCGACGTGCTGGCGCGCGTGATCCACGAGGCGTTCCACGTCGCGCGCAGCGGCCGGCCCGGCCCGGTCGTGGTCGACCTGCCCAAGGACGTGCTGATGGGGCGGGCGCCGTACACGCCGCGCGATCAGGTGCGCCATCGCACCTACAACCCCCGGCGCGAGCCGCCGGCGGAGCAGCTCGAGCAGGTGGTCGAGCTGATGGCGAAGGCGCGGCGCCCGATCTTCTACGTCGGCGGGGGCGTGATCAATTCGGGCCCCGAGGCGTCCGCCCGGCTGGTCGAGCTGGTGCGCGCCACCGGCTTTCCGATCACGCTCACGCTGATGGGGCTTGGCGCCTATCCGGCATCCGACCCGCAGTTCATCGGCATGCTCGGCATGCACGGCACCTACGAGGCGAACCTGGCGATGCACGGCTGCGATCTGATGATCGCGATTGGCGCGCGCTTCGATGATCGGGTCACCGGACGGCTCGACCGCTTCTCGCCGGGCTCCAGGAAGGTGCACATCGACATCGATCCGTCATCGATCAACAAGAACGTCGCGGTCGACGTCGGGGTGGTGGCGGATGCCGGCCGCGCGGTCGAGGCGCTGCTCGCGTGCTGGCGGCCCAAGGGGCCGCAGGCGGATGCGGACCGGCTCGCGCCCTGGTGGGAGCAGATCAAGGCGTGGCAGGCGGCGGACTGTCTGCGCTACCGGCCGAACGGCAAGACGATCAAGCCGCAATACGCGATCCAGCGCCTGTACGAGCTGACCAAGGACCGCGAGACCTACATCACGACCGAGGTCGGCCAGCACCAGATGTGGGCGGCGCAGCACTACCGGTTCGAGACCCCGCGCCACTGGATGACCTCGGGCGGGCTGGGCACCATGGGCTACGGCTTCCCCGCGGCCATGGGCGTCCAGGTCGCCCATCCCGACGCCCTGGTGATCGACATCGCCGGCGAGGCCTCGTGGGTGATGAACATGCAGGAGATGTCGACGGTCGTGCAGTACCGGCTGCCGGTCAAGTCGTTCATCCTCAACAACAGCTACATGGGCATGGTCCGGCAGTGGCAGGAGTTCTTCCACGGCAATCGCTATAGCGAGAGCTACATGGACAGCCTGCCCGACTTCGTGAAGCTGGCCGAGGCGTTCGGCGCGGTCGGGCTGCGCGCCGAGACCCCCGATCAGGTCGACGAGGTGATCCGCGAGATGATCGACACGCCCCGTCCGGTGATCTGCGACGTCGTGGTCGATCGCGCCGAGAATGTCTATCCGATGATCCCGGGCGGGGCGGCGCACAACGAAATCAAGCTCTGCCCCGACGACGCGGCGCCGGCACAGAGCTCCGAGGAGGGGATGGTCCTCGTCTGAGCGCGCCCCGGGCGCACGGCTTTTTCGCTCGGGGCGAAGTGTTCGCCGGACGCGCGGGCGCAGGCGGGTGGCAGCGATGAGCGAGCGCGAGCAGCGCCACACCATCGCCGTGCTGGTCGACAACGAGCCGGGCGTGCTCGCGCGCGTTATCGGGCTGTTCTCCGGACGCGGCTATAACATCGACAGTCTGACGGTGGCCGAGGTCGACCACGCGCACGGCCTGTCGCGGATCAACATCGTGACCAGCGGCACCAGCGCGGTGATCGAGCAGATCAAGGCGCTGCTCGACAAGCTGGTGCCGGTGCACAAGGTGTCGGACCTGACCATCGGCGGGCCGCACGTCGAGCGCGAGCTCGCCCTGGTCAAGGTCGCCGGCGAGCGCGAGCAGCTGGTCCAGGCGCTGCGCATCGCCGACGTCATGCACGCCCGCCTCGTGGACAGCACGATCGGCAGCTTCGTATTCGAGATCACCGGCGCGTCGGATCAGCTCGATGCCTTCATCCACCTGATGGAGCCGCTCGGCCTGACCGAGGTCAGCCGCGCCGGCGTGGTCGCGATCGCGCGCGGCGCCAAGGGGCTGTGACGCTGGCCGGCCGCGCGCATTGTCACGTCAACGGCTTGGCCGGCAGCCCCAGCAGATCGCCTCGACCGAGGTAAGCGCCGCCACCGCGCAGCCACGAGGCCGCGTCCCGGCGCCGCGGCGATCCTGCTCTGGCGCGCTGTGGCCGGCCGCAGAGTATCCTGACCGGTCGCCATCGACCCGTCCGCGCCGCCGCGGCTCATGGCTTGCCGCGCTGACTCTCATCGGGCATCTCATCGGGGAGCCGGGGCCGCTCGCCCGCGCCGCAGCCGCGGGGTCCCTGTTCCCGGCGCGGCGGCGGATTCCCACCCTGACACGGGAAAGTTTCTGAAGCATCAAGGTTAATTGGGGGTTAATGCGACGACGCGATGGCGCGCACGTTCCTTGCGCCGCGTTATGGACAATATTCCTAGAATCGAATAGACTGCAAGTTCCCGGGGTGCGCCTCTTCCGGTGCCCCCCTTCCCCCAAGCCTTTCCCCACGCCCCTCCAGCCCGAGGAACCCTGTCATGTCGAGCGCAACCGCCGCGCCGCGCGCGGCCGGTCCCGTCAGCAATGCGCGTGCTGAAGCCAGCCGCCGTAACGGCGCCAGGTCGCGCGGGCCGAAAACCGAGCAAGGCAAGGCCAGATCGGCGCAGAATGCGCTGAAGCACGGCCTGCGCGCGCAGCAGCATCTCGTGCTGCCCGAGGAGGACCCTGGGGAGTTCGTCAATCTTGAGGCGGCGCTGGTTGAGGAGCTTGCGCCGGTTGGCGTGTTGCAGACCGTGCTCGCGCGCCGCGTCGCGGTCGCGGCGTGGCGGCTCGCGCGAGCCGATCGCATCGAAGCCGAGCTGTTCGAGGAGCGCCGGATCGCGGACGGCGGGCTCGGGCTCGCGCTGATCCGGGACGGCAACGGCACCCGTTCGTTCGAGACTTTGCTGCGCTATCGCGGCGCGGCCATGGCCGAGTTCTGGCGCGCGCTCAAGACGCTGAAGGCGCTTCAGGCCGAGCAGGCAGCGCTGGCGGAGCAGACGATCGAGACCGCTCCCGCTTTGGCGGCGACCTCGCTCCGGCCCGCGGCGCGGCCACGGCTCGCCGATCGGGCGCAACCGAACGAACCCGAGCCCCGACTTGAATACGCTCTCCCCGATTTGTCCGCACGCGGCCACGCCCTGCACGAGCCCGCCGCCCTTTGGCTGCCGAATGAACCCGAGCCTTGCCAGAAGGCGGTATCGGCGCCCCCGCGGTCCAACTTGGTGCCGAACGAACCCGAGCCCCGCCAAAAGCCCGCATCGGCGCTTGCCCGGCCGAGCTGACGCGCGGCGGTTCCTCTTGCACCGCCCCCCCGCTGCGCCGATCATGGAGCGAGCGTGCCAGACTGGAGAAAGGCCATGGCCAAGGCCAGGCCGCACACGTGGTCGATCGACGAGTTCCTGGCCTTCGAGGCGGAGGAGCCGGAGCGCTACGAGTTCGTCGATGGCATCGTCCGCATGATGACCGGCGGCTCCGCCGCACATAGCGCGATCAAGGGCAACGTTTTCGCCGAGCTGAGGGCCGCACTCCGCTCAGGCCCCTGCCGGGTCGACGTCGACGACCTCAAGGTCGTGACCGGGACCGCCGTCATGTACCCCGACGTGCTCGTCATCTGCCGACCCATCTCCCCGGAAGATGATCGGGTCACGGATCCGACGGTGATCGTCGAGGTGCTCTCGCCGACGACGCAACGCCACGACCGCATCGCCAAGTGGCGGGAGTATCAGAAAATCCCATCACTCCGGCATTTCGTCCTGGTCGAGCAGGCGGAGCGGCGGATCGAGGTCTACTCGCGCACGGACACCGGCTGGGCGCTCGCGACGATCGAGCCGCCCGAGGATGCGGTCACCTTGCCAGCAATCAGCGCCAGCCTGTCGCTCGAGGCGCTTTACGAGGCCAGCGGCCGCTGACGCTCGCCCCGGCTTGATCGCCTGGCGCGGCTTCCCTACAACACGGCGTCTGACCGATCCAGGGCCGGCGGCGCCTCGCCCGGCGCGCTCGAAGCCCCGACCACAACGGAGGCCCGACCATGCGCGTCTATTACGACACCGACGCCGATCTGAATCTGATCAAGGGCAAGAACGTCACGGTGATCGGCTACGGCAGCCAGGGGTTCGGGCACGCCAACAACCTGCGCGACAGCGGCGTGCGCAACGTCGTGGTCGCGCTGCGCCCGGGCTCGGCATCGGCGGCCAAGGCCGAGAGCGCCGGCTTTCAGGTGATGGCGCCGGCCGAGGCCGCGGCGTGGGCGGACGTGGTCATGGTGCTGGTACCGGACGAGCTCCAGGCCGATCTCTACCGCGAGCACCTGGCGCCCAATCTCAAGGACGGCGCCGCGCTCGCGTTCGCCCACGGCTTCAACATCCACTTCCGTCTGATCGAGCCGCGGCGCGATCTTGACGTGTTCATGATCGCGCCCAAGGGGCCGGGCCATCTGGTGCGCGCCGAGTACGAGCGGGGTGCCGGCGTACCCTGCCTCGTGGCGATTCATCAGGACGCGAGCGGCGGCACCCTCGATGTGGCGCTGTCCTACGGCGCCGCCATCGGCGGCGGTCGCGCCGGCATCATCGAGACCACGTTCCGCGAGGAGTGCGAGACCGACCTGTTCGGCGAGCAGGTGGTGCTGTGCGGCGGCCTGTGCGCGCTGATCCAGAACGGCTACGACACCCTGGTCGAGGCCGGCTACGCGCCCGAGATGGCCTATTTCGAGTGCGTCCA
>JBKPNX010000068.1:0-76283 GCA_046732855.1 Pseudomonadota bacterium | reverse complement strand
GACCCGAGTCGGTCCGCGACGCGATCGCGCGTGCCATCGAGGCTAGCCGAATGGGCTGAACGAACGATTGATGCGGAGCTAGGCCGGCAGGACGGGCCTAAAGCGGGACGACGTACCGCTCAGTCACTGCTGCCGGACGACCCTACGAGCGTCTGGATCAAGGCGAGCGCCTCGGCGCTGTCCCATTCGGCCGGGCCGAGCAGCCGGCCGACCTCCTGTCCCGCGCGATCGATCACCACCGTGGTCGGCAGGCCGGGAGCGGCCAGCTCGCGGCCGGCGCGGCCCTTCGGATCCTGGTAGATGGCCAGGTTCGAGATCGCCAGTTCGTCGAAGAACGCGCGCACTTTGGCGACGTCGCCGCGATCCAGCGACAGCGCGATCACCTCGAGGCCGTCGCCGCCATATTTGGCCTGCAGGCGGTCGAGCGAGGGCATCTCGCGTCGGCACGGCGCGCACCAAGTGGCCCACAGGTTCAACACCACCACCTCGCCGCGAAAGTCCGCGAGCGAGACCTCCTTCCCCTCGACGTCGAAGAAGGTCAGCTCGGGCACCGGCTTGGGCTCGGTCGGAGCGAAGTTGAACGCGGCGGCCGGTAGTGGGATGATCAGCGCCGCCAGCGCCGCCCGGCGCCAAAGACGGAATCGCATGCCGCCAGCCCTCGGGATCGCATCGTGACCAAGCACGCTCGCACGGCGCCGGACAGCGCAGTCGCCCTCTGGGGCGGTCACTTCGCCCAGGGGCCGGCGCCGCTCATGGAGCAGATAAACGCCTCGATCGGCTTCGACAAGCGGCTGTATGCGCACGACATCGCGGGCTCGAAGGCGCACGCAGCGATGCTCGCGCAGGCGGGCATCCTGAGCGCAGCGGAGCGCGATGCCATCATCGGCGGCCTGGAGCGGATCCAACGGGAGATCGAGGCCGGCGAGTTCCCGTTCAGCGCCGCGCTCGAAGATATCCACATGAACATCGAGGCGCGCCTGACCGAACTGGTCGGCGAGCCCGGCCGCAAGCTCCACACCGCGCGCTCGCGCAATGATCAGGCCGCCACCGACCTGCGGATGTGGGTGCGGGACGCGATCGACCGGACCGATCGCCTGCTCAAGGAACTGCAGGCCGCGATCCTGGCTCGCGCCGAGGAGCATGCGGCTGCCGTGATGCCCGGCTTCACCCACCTTCAGGCGGCGCAGCCGGTCACGTTCGGCCATCATCTCATGGCCTATGTCGAGATGTTCGGGCGGGATCGGGGCCGCTTCGCCGATGCGCGGATGCGGCTGAACGAATGTCCGCTCGGGGCCGCGGCGCTCGCCGGCACGAGCTTTCCGATCGATCGGGCCGCGACCGCAGCGGCGCTCGGCTTCGCCGCGCCCATGGCGAACTCGATCGATGCGGTCTCCGATCGGGACTTCGCGCTCGAGTTCCTGGCTGTGGCGGCGATTGCGACCACGCACCTGTCGCGCCTTGCCGAAGAGCTGGTGCTGTGGTCGACACCGCAGTTCGCCTTCGTCAAGATGGCCGAGGCATTCTCGAGCGGCAGCTCGATCATGCCGCAAAAGCGCAACCCGGACGCCGCCGAGCTGGTGCGCGGCAAGACGGGGCGCGTGATCGGCGACCTGAACGCGCTGCTGGTCGTGCTCAAGGGCCTGCCCCTCGCCTACGGCAAGGACCTGCAGGAAGATAAGGAGCCGGTGTTCGACGCGGCCGATAGTCTCGCCCTTTGCCTGGCCGCCATGGCCGCTATGATTACCGACATGACCGTCGATCGCGACCGCCTGGCTGCAGCCGCCGGCATCGGCTACACCACCGCGACCGATCTCGCGGACTGGCTGGTCCGGCGCCTGGGTTTGCCGTTCCGGGAGGCCCACGGCGTCGCCAGCCAGGCGGTGCGCCGCGCCGAGCAACGCGGGCTCGGCTTGGCCGAGCTCGACCTCGAGGATCTGCAGGCGATCGAGCCGCGGATCACCGCCGAGGTGTTCGAGGTGCTGAGCGTCCACCGCTCGGTCGCATCGCGCACCAGCTTCGGCGGCACCGCGCCGGAGCGGGTGCGCGCAGCCGTCCAGGCCGCCAAGGAGCGCTATCTGTGAGCCGCGTCATACGTGCGCTCCCGCTCGCGACGCTTCTCTTGCTCTGCGGCTGCTCCCTTGGCGGCCGGCTTCATCTGGGTGACATCTGGCTCGAAGCGGGCCACGGGTTGGCGTTGGTGGGCAATCATGTCGCACTTGCGATCGAATGAGCCAAGACATTCTTCGCCGGGAGGCCGCAGGATCACCCGGCGTGCGCTGGGTCTGTCCCTGCTGCTGGCGTCGCTCGCCGCCTGTGGCAAGAAGGGACCGCTCGAGCTCCCGCCCGAGGCGGACGACGAAGACAACGAAGACGCGCCTGGCGCGATCGAGAATCCCGATACCTATGGGGATCCGAGTACCTTTCCCGAACCGGAGGAAAACGAGGAGTCCGTGGAGTGAGCGCTGGCTTCAGCTACCTGGACGGCCAGCTGCATGCCGACCGGGTACCGCTCGCCGAGATCGCGGCCGCGGTAGGCACGCCCGCCTACGTCTATGCCGGCGCGGTCATGCGCGAGCGGCTGCGCCGCTTCCTCGCCGCGTTCGCCGGTCAACGGGTCATGGTCTGCTATGCGCTCAAGGCGAACAGCAATCTCGCGGTCGTGCGCACCCTCGCGGCGGCGGGCGCGGGCGCGGAGATCGTGTCGGGCGGCGAGTTGCAGCGCGCGCTCGCGGCCGGCGTGCCGCCGCAGCGCATCGTGTTCTCCGGGGTCGGCAAGAGCCGCGACGAGATGGTGCAGGCGCTCGCTGCCGGTATCGCCCAGTTCAATGTCGAATCGGTGCCCGAGCTGATCGCGCTCGGCGAGGTGGCAGCGGCGCGCAGGTTGCGCGCGCCGGTGGCGCTCCGGGTCAATCCCGACGTTGGCGCCGACACGCACGACAAGATCAGCACCGGCCGGCGTCACGACAAGTTCGGCATCGCCTACGATCAGGCGCTGGAGGCCTACGAGATGGCGCGGCGGCTGGCTGGAATCGAGCTGGTCGGCCTGCATCTGCACATCGGGTCGCAGATCACGAGCCTGGCGCCGTTCGAGGCGGCCTACCGGCGCGGCATCGAGCTGGTGCGGGCGCTCGGAGCGGCCGGCATGGCGCCGCGCCGACTGGATCTCGGCGGCGGCTTTGGGGTGGCCTATCGGGGAGAGCCGCCGCTCGACCTCGGCGCGTATGGCGCGTTGATCCGCCGGTTGACCGCGGGTCTGGACGCGGAACTGGTATTCGAGCCTGGTCGTTACCTGGTTGCCGACGCCGGCGTCCTGCTCAGCCGGGTGCTGTACGTCAAAGAGGGCGGCGATCGGCTCTGCGTGATCCTGGATGCCGGCATGAACAATCTGTTACGGCCGGCCCTGTACGACGCCTATCACGCCATTTTGCCGGTCTTCCAGGCGCCCGCGGGGGTGCCCGGGGCGGCGGTCGACGTGGTGGGCCCGATCTGCGAGAGCACCGACGTGTTTGCCCGGGCGCGCGATTTACCGCCTCTTCATGCCGGTGACCTGGTAGTATTCACCGACGCGGGCGCCTATGGTGCGGTCATGGCGTCGGACTACAATTCGCGACCGCGAGCGGCAGAGGTAATGGTCGAAGGGACCAAATTCGTCGTGGTGAAGCCGCGCATCGAGCCGGCGGCGGGATTCGCCGACGAACGTCTGCCGGACTGGCTGACGGCCGCACTGGAGCGTGACGCAGCTGGCTGAGAGGGGGAACAGCATGACCGGCGATGCCGATCCTCGAGGGAGCTGGGGATTTCGTCATCGGGTCGCGCTGGCGCGGCTCGCCGGCGGGTTCGAGACCGCGTGGTCGGCCGCGTGGCCGACTCTGATGGTGATCGGCGCCTTCCTGGTGATCAGCCTGTTCGGGATCTGGGCGATGCTGCCGGCATGGTTGCACGCGCTCGGGCTGCTCGCGTTCCTCACCGGGCTGGCGTGGACCGGCTGGCTTGCCTGGCACGCCTGGCGCTGGCCGGATCACATCGCGGGGCTGCGCCGCCTGGAGCGGACCAACCGGCTGCCGCACCAGCCGTTGCGCTCGCTCGGCGATCGGCTCTCGGGCGGCGCTGAGGACGGCGCCACCCGGCTGCTGTGGCGGCGCCATCTGGAACGGCTGCGCCAGACGGTACGGGGCTTGAAGGTCGGGCCGCCGCGCTCCGATCTGCCGCGGCGCGACCCGTGGGCGCTGCGCGCCGCGATGGTTCTTCTGCTGCTGGTCGCCTTGGTCCAGGCCGGCGGCATGGCGCCGGAGCGGCTGGGCCGGGCGTTCGAGCTGGACCACCGCGATCGCACCGCCCGTCTGCCAGTCGAGACGATCGTCTGGGTCACGCCGCCGACCTACACCGGGCGGCCGCCGCTGCGCCTGGAGACACCCACGTCCGGTCGGACCGCCGCTGCGGACCCGGCCAACATCAGCGTGCCGGCCGGCAGCGAGGTGCTGGCGCAGCTGCATCACTTCCGCGGCGCCGTCGATCGCTTTTCGCTCGCCCTCGATGACGCGCAACATGAATTCAAGGCAATTGGCGAGGACAGCGCCGAAGCCCGCTTCACGATCGACCGCTCGGGGCAGCTTTCGATCACGGGATCCGGCGAGGTGCTGAACACCTGGATGATCCAGGCGGTACCCGATGCCGCGCCCAAGATCGCGTTCGCCGAGCCGCCGGCCGCAACGCATCGCGGCGTGCTGCGGTCCCATTTCCAGGCGAGCGACGACTATGGGGTGGTCAGCATCGCCCTGCTGCTCGCCCGCCCTGGCGAAGGCGAGGAGCCGGAGCGGATCGAGCTGATGCGCCCCGCGGGCGGCAACACCCAGCTGGATGATTCGTCGTTCCTCGACCTGACCCCGCACCCCTGGGCCGGCCTGCCGGTGATCGTCCGGCTGGAGGCGCTGGATGCGCTCGACCAGCGCGGTCTGAGCGAGCCGCAGGAGCTGGTCCTGCCCGCCCGGGAATTCCAGCATCCGGTGGCGCGCGCGTTGATCGAACAGCGCCAGCACCTGGCGGTGACGCCTGAGGAGGGCGGGGAGGTCGCGCAGGCGCTCGACGAGATCGCGCGGGCGCCGGATGCGTATCAATACGATGACGCGGTGTATCTCGCCCTCAACTCGGCAGTCGCGCGGCTGCTCGACGATGCGCGATTGCGCGCCAAGCCGGAACTGGAGCAGCGTCTGCCCGCCGAGCGCGGCGGACGCCCCGAGCAAAGCCCCGGAGCGCAATCTGAGCCGGGCCGCGATGGCCAGCAGGGCGTCGAGGCCGAGCAGGGCGAGCAGAAGCAGCCGGGTGAGCAGGCTCAGCAGAGCGCGCCCGCGCCGCAGAACGAGCAGCAAGCTGCCCTGAACGACGTCCTCGAGCTGCTGTGGGACACGGCGCTGCACCTCGAGGATGGGCGCCTGTCCCTTGCCGAGCGGGAGCTGCGCGAGCTCCAGGATGCCCTGCGGCAGGCGCTCGAGCAGGGCGCCAGCGATGAGGAGCTGGAGCGGCTCATGTCCGAACTGGAGCGGGCTCTGAACGAGTTCCTCCAGGCGATGATGCAGCAGGCGCAGCAGATGGCCGAGCAGCAACCCGAGATGCCGCTCGATCCCAATGCCATTCAGATCGAGCAGCAGGACCTGCAGCAGATGCTGGATGCGATCCGCGAGATGGTGCGCACGGGCGCGCGCGAAGCGGCGCAGCAGATGCTGGCGCAGCTGCAGCAGCTCTTGGAGAACCTGCAGACAGCGCAGAACGGGCAGATGCAGCAGGGGCAGCAGATGATGAGCCAGCTGCAGCAGATGATTCAGCGCCAGCAGGAGCTCCTGGATCAGACCTTCGGCTTGTCGCGGCAGCAGGGCCAACAAGGCCAACAGGGCGAGCAGGGTCAAGAAGCGCAGCAAGGGCAGCAGGGTCAACCGGGCGAGCAGGGCCAACAAGGCGAGCAGGGCCAGCAGCAAGGTCAGATGGGCGGGATGCAGCCGGGGCAGCAGCCGGGTCAGATGGGCAAGGGCATGCAGCCGGGCGGCCAGATGGGCCAGCTCGCTGCCGAGCAGGAGGCGCTGCGACGCGCCCTCGGCGATCTGATGGCGGCGATCGGCGAGGCTGGGGCGCAGCTCCCCCGAGCGCTGGGCGAGGCCGAGCTGGCGATGCGCCAGGCCCGCGACGCCCTGCAGCAGGGCGAGCCCGGCGCGGCGCTGGATCCGGAGACGCAGGCGCTGGATCAGCTGCGCCAGGGCGGCCAAGCCATGATGCAGGAGATGCAGCGCATGTACGGCCAGGGTCAGGGCCAGATGCCCGGCCAGCAGTTCGGCCAAGCGCCCAACAATCGCGACCCGCTGGGCCGTTCGATGTACAATCAGGGCGGCGCGGATCTGTGGGGCGAGCGGGTGCCGTCTGAGCTCGACCTCGGCAAGGCCCGCGCGATCCTCGAGGAATTGTACCGCCGGGCCGGCCAGCGGCATCGGCCCACGCAGGAGCTGGAGTATCTGAACCGGCTGCTGCAGCGCTTCTGAGCACATCGCCGCGCATGCGGCGGCACTGGTCGCCGAACGCCGACGATCGGCCGTCCGGCTGCCCGATCGACATCCTGATCCTGCACTACACGGGCATGCCGACCGCCGCCGCGGCGCTTGCGCGCCTGCGCGATCCCCAGGCCAAGGTGAGCGCTCACTACCTGATCGATGAGGATGGCGACGTCCTTCAGCTCGTGCCGGAGGAGCGCCGCGCCTGGCATGCCGGCGTCAGCGCGTGGGCGGCGCGTGCGGGGCTCAATGACTGCTCGATCGGGATCGAGCTGGTCAATCCGGGGCACGAATGGGGTTATCGGCCGTTCACGGACGCCCAATACGAAGCCTGCGTCGAGCTGTGCCAGGGGATCCTGGCCCGCTGGCCGATCACGCCGCGCCGCGTGCTCGCGCACAGCGATGTGGCGCCCGCGCGCAAGCAGGATCCCGGCGAGCTGTTCGATTGGGCGCGACTCGCCGCCGCGGGGGTCGGGCTGTGGCCGCAGCCTGGACCGGGCAAGGCGCGTCCCGTCGGGCTGGTGCAGGCGGAGCTCGCCCGGTTCGGCTATGAGGTGGCGCCGAGCGGCCGGCTCGACGCGCCGACGCGGCGAGTCGTTCAGGCATTCCAGCGCCATTTCCGGCCGGCGCGAGTCGACGGTCGGCCGGATCGCGCGACGCTGGCGCGTCTCGACGGCCTGCTTGCGCTGCTGTGATCGCTTGAAACCTGGTCCTGATCGCGCGACATCTATCCTGGGTCAGGTGGCCGGATGGCCGCTCCCGGGATTCCCGGGGGAGGAAAGTCCGGGCTCCACGGAAACGCGGTGCCGGGTAATTCCCGGCGGGGGCAACCCCAGGGAAAGTGCCACAGAGAGCAGTCTGCCCGCCGGGGACAAGGGACCTGCGGGTGAGGGTGAAAGGGTGCGGCAAGAGCGCACCGCGGCGCCGGTAACGGCGACGGCACGGTAAACCCCACCGGGAGCAAGACCAAGTAGGGGCGACGCTTCCGCTGCGGCGGGAAGGCCGGTTTCCGGGCCAGTCGTCCGGGTAGGTCGCGCGAGGCGTCCGGCAACGGCCGCCCTAGAGGAATGGCCATCCCCCGTCGCCCGACTTGGGTGGCGGGGACAGAACCCGGCTTACAGGCTGCCTGACCCGGCCGGCGGGCGATCGCGCTGGTCACTGATAGCTCAAGAACAAAACCAGAACAGGTCGATCTAACGAAAGTGCTGCGGCCGGGGTTTTGCCGCTCGTCTTGCCTGGCTTGGTCGGCCGATCCGCCAGTTGTTGTCGCCTCATCGGACTTTGTGTTCCCGATTCAGTAGATTATCGGGCGTTCTTGCAGATGGGCCTTGACTGCGGACAACGGTAACTCTAGGGTGAAATCGGCCCCCGCATACAAATCTAAGTTGTGACGCTCAAGTCGTCACCAAATGTTCGCGGCGGTACGGGTGACGCTATCTGCAAATAGCCAATGAAGTCGGCTGCGAATGATCCCACCGGGCGTATTGGACCAAGCCGGACCCGGCTGAAGCCGCTCAGTCCGGGACCCCATTGCGCCGGCGAAACGGGGAGCGAGGACGTCGGGGTGGAGCGGTTTTGTTCGAGGGTCATGGCGAGATCGAAGTCATTGGGCCACAGGATTGCGGGCCGTTGACTTCGGACGACAGCAGCACGTCGCGGGCGTGCGCACCGGGGCACGACCCGGTACTGGTGCGGGAAATGCTCGCCGCGCTCGCCGTGCGCGACGACGGGGTCTATCTCGACGCCACGTTCGGCGCCGGCGGATACACCCGGGCGATCTTGCAGGCAGGCGCGGCGCGCGTGTTCGCGATCGATCGCGATCCGGCGGCAGTGGCGGAGGGGCATGAGCTGGCCGCCAGCTGGCCAAACTTCACCATGCTCGAGGGTCGCTTTGGCGACATGCTCGAGCTGCTCGGCGGGCATGGCGTGCACCAGCTCGACGGCGTGGTTCTCGACCTGGGCGTCTCCTTCATGCAGCTCGGCGACGCCGCGCGCGGCTTTTCATTCGCGCTGGACGGTCCGCTGGACATGCGCATGTCGAGCGCGGGGCTCACTGCCGCCGAGGTGGTCAACCGCGCCGATCTCGACACCTTGATCGAGATCTTGATGCGATACGGCGAAGAGCCTGCCGCCCGGCGTATCGCCAAGGCGATTGTCCGGCTGCGGCAGCGCCGGCCGCTCGAGCGCACCCAGGAGCTCGCAGAGCTGGTTGCCGGCGTGGTCGGCGGCCGCTCGGGCCGGATCGATCCGGCGACCAGAACCTTCCAGGCGTTGCGCATCCACGTCAACGACGAGCTGGGCGAGCTCGAGCGCGCGCTGCCTGCCGCTGAGGCGCTGCTCGCGCCGGGCGGCCGACTCGTCGTGGTGGCGTTCCACTCCTTAGAGGATCGCATCGTGAAGCGCTTCCTCGCCGAGCGCAGCGACGCCGCGCCGCGGCCATCGCGCCACCAACCGATGGTCGCGAGTTCAGCCGTACCGCGGTGGCGGCGCCCGGCCAGGCGAGCGCTGCGGCCCGGGCCTGCGGAGATCGCGGCCAACCCCAGAGCACGGTCCGCCCGCCTGCGCTGGGCCGAGCGCGTCGTGGCGCGGGAGCCCGTGTCATGAGCGCCAAACTCGGTTTGGGCGGACTGGCCCTTGCGCTGCTCGCGGCGTGCGGTCTGTACCTGATGAAGGAACGGGTGAACCGGCTGGAGGGCGAATTGCAGCATCAGCAGGCGGTGATCGCGGTCGAGCAAAGCCGCCTGCATCGCTTGCGCGCCGAATGGGCGACGCTCGAGCAGCCGGGACGGATCGCGCGTCTCGCCGCGTCGCATCTCAATCTGCGTCCCGCGAAACCAACGCAGATCATGACCATCGCCGACCTGCCGCGCCAGGGGGACACGCAGGAAGCCGGGCAGCGTCTGCGCGCGCGTCTGCCATCCGGGGCGGAAGTTGAGCTCCGCCTGAAGCCGCCGCAGCTGACGTTGCCTCTCGTCTCCATGGCCGAGGCGCTGCATCGTGAGCCGTGACGCGCAGCTGTCCGCCGCGCGCCGCCGCCTGCGCCTGGTCGGTGGCGTCTTCGTCGTCGCCTTCGTCGCACTTGGCCTGCGTCTGGTCGACCTCGCGCTGATGTCGGTCGATGCCGCGACCGAAGCGCAAGGCGTCGCCGTGCCCCAGAGCGTCAGGCGCGCCGACATCGTCGACCGCAACGGCGGCCTGATCGCGACCGACTATCCCAAGACCTCACTGTTCGCCGACCCGGCGGAAGTGCTCGACCCCGCGGCCACGGCGAGCCAGCTGGCGAGCGTACTGGCCGATGTCGATCGTGATCAGCTGCTCGTCAGCCTGACCGCGCCGCGCCGCTTCGTCTGGCTCAAGCGACACCTGCCGGAAGCCGAGCGGCGCGCGGTGGTACGGCTCGGCCTGCCCGGCATCGGTTTTCGCACCGAATGGCACCGGGTCTATCCCCAGCGCGAGCTGATGTCGCACCTCGTGGGCTATGTCGGCGTCGAGAACCAGGGTCTCGCGGGAATCGAATACAGCTTCCAGGATCGACTGAGCGGACCCGGCGCCGCGGCGGGGCCGCTCGCGCTCACCATCGATCTCGGCGTGCAGGAGGCGGTGCGCAGCGAGCTGGCGCATGCGGTCGAGCGATTTCGCGCGTTGGGCGGCACCGGCCTCGTGCTCGACGCCCGCTCCGGCGAGATCCTGGCCATGGTCAGCCTGCCGGACTTCGATCCCAACCGTTACTGGCAGTCGTCGTCCGTCGCCCGCTTCAATCGAAACACCCAGGGCACCTACGAGCTTGGCTCGCTGTTCAAGCTGTTCGCCGTGGCGATGGCGCTGGATGCCGGCGTGGTCGACATTGCCGGCGGTTACGACGCCAGCCAGCCGCTGCAGGTCGGGCGCCATCGGATCCACGACTTCCACGCCAAACGCCGCTGGCTGAGCGTGCCCGAGATCCTGGCCTTCTCCTCGAACATCGGCGCGGCGAAGATGGCCTATGAGCTGGGCACCGAGCGCCAGCGCGCCTATTTCGCGCGCCTCGGGCTGCTCGATCGCTTTCCGATTCAGTTGCCCGAGGTCGGGGAACCGCAGGCGCCGTCGCCGTGGCGGCCGATCAACACGGTGACCGCGGCGTACGGCCACGGCATCGCGGTGTCCCCCTTGCAGACCGTGGACGCGGTCGCCGCGGCGATCTGCGCCGGACCACGGCCCCGCGCCCACCTCGTGGCAGACGCAGTGCCGCCGTCAGCGGCGGCTCCCGTCTCCGCCGCGACCGCAGCCAAGCTGCGCTGGCTGATGTGGCTGATCGTGGCCGAGGGGACCGGCAGGCAGGCGGCGGTGCCTGGCTATCTGATTGGCGGCAAGACTGGCAGCGCCGACAAGGTCAGTCACGGGGGTTACCGCGGCGGTGGCATCATGGCCTCTTTCGTCGCCGCTTTTCCGATCGACCGGCCGCGCTACGTCGTGCTGGTCACCCTCGATGAGCCCAAGGGCGACGCGAGCACCTACAATCAGGCGCACGGCGGCTGGACCGCGGCGCCGACCGTCGGCCGGATCATCGGCCGGATCGGACCGCTGCTCGGCCTGCCTCCGGCCGGTCCCGAGGTCGAGCCCTGGTTCCGCGAACGCCTGCACGTGCAGCAGGCGGTCGAGCAGCGGACCGGGCACACAGAACCGCACTTCTCGGCGATCGCCGGTGCAAGTTGGGCTGACCCCGATCCGGGAGAGCACGGATGCGGCTGCGCCGACTGCTCGATCCAGGGCTGACGGTTCAGGGCGCCGGCTGGCAAGAGGTCGAGATCACGGCGCTCGCCGCGGATTCGCGGGTCGTGCGCGCGGGCACCCTGTTCGCGGCGCTGCCGGGCAGCCGGGCGGACGGCAGAACGTTCATCGACGATGCGGTGGCGCGCGGCGCCGCAGCCGTCCTGAGCGATCCGTCGCTCGCCGGCCTGGCCCTGCCGGTGCCGCTGATCCTCGACGCCAATCCCCGCCGCCGGCTCGCGCTGATGGCAGCGCGCCTGTTCGAGCGCCAGCCACGCTGCATCGCCGCAGTGACGGGCACCAACGGCAAGACCTCGGTCGCCGGTTTCACCCGCCAGATCTGGACCGGGCTCGGGCTCGCCGCAGGCTCGCTCGGGACGCTCGGCCTGGATGCCGGCGTGGTGCGCAGATCGAGCAATCTGACCACGCCGGACCCGCTCCAGCTGCATGCCCTGCTCGCCGAAGTCGCCGCCGCAGGCGTCGATCATCTGGTGCTGGAGGCCTCGAGTCACGGGCTCGATCAGCACCGTCTCGACGGCGTGCGCCTGCGCGCTGCGGCGTTTACCAATCTCTCACGCGACCACTTCGATTATCACGGCAGCTTCGCCGGATACCTGGCCGCCAAGCGCCGGCTGTTCAGCGAGCTCCTGCCGTCCGAGGGTGTCGCCGTGCTCAACGCCGATCAGCCGGAGTACGCGCCGTTGGCCGAGGTCTGTCGTGACCGCGGCATCGTCGTGCTCGACTACGGCAGGAAAGCCGAGCGGCTGCGCCTGCGCGCGCATAGGCCGGACGCCGACGGGCAGCAGCTGCAGCTGGCCCTCGATGGCCGGGAGCATGAAACGCGCCTTGCTCTGGTCGGCAGCTTCCAGGCGGCCAACGCGCTGGCGGCGCTCGGTCTCGTCCTGGCATGTGGCGCGGAGCCCGGGGCGGCGCTCGGTGCGCTCGCCGGGCTGCGCGGCGTGCGCGGCCGGCTCGAGCGGATCGCGGGCCATCCCAAAGGAGCCCAGGTGTTCGTCGACTATGCCCACACGCCAGATGCGCTCGCTCAGGCGCTCGACGCCTTGCGCCCGCATGCCGCCGACCGTCTGATCGCGCTGTTCGGCTGCGGCGGCGATCGCGATCCGGGCAAGCGGCCCCAAATGGGTCAAGCGGCGGCGGCGCGCGCCGACCTGGTGTTCGTGACCGACGACAACCCGCGCAGCGAGGACCCGGCCGCGATCCGGCGCGCGATTCTGCCCGGCTGCCCGGGCGCGCTCGAGATCGGCGATCGCCGCGCGGCGATCCGCGCCGCGGTCGCGGCGCTGGACGCCGGCGACGTGCTGCTGGTCGCAGGCAAAGGTCACGAGAGCGGGCAGATCGTCGGCGACCGGGCGCTGCCGTTCGACGACGCCGCCGAGGTCAGGGCCGCGCTGGCCGAGCTGGGCGGAGCAGCGGCATGACCGAGGAGCTGTGGCGCGCCGGCGAGATCGCCGCGGCGACGGGCGGCAACGCACGCGGGGACTGGGCGGTGGCCGGCCTGTCGATCGACTCGCGCACCGTCCGGCCGGGCGAGCTGTTCATTGCCCTGCGCGGCCCCAACCATGACGGCCACGCCTTCGTTCGGGACGCGCTGGCGCGCGGCGCCGCGGCGCTGGTCGATCGGGTGCCGGCCGACCTGAGCGGGCAGGCGTCCCTGGTCGTGGTCGGCGACACCATGGTGGCGCTCACCGCGCTCGGGCGCGCGGCGCGGCGGCGCACCAGGGCACGGATCGCGGCGCTCACCGGCAGCGTCGGCAAGACCGGCACCAAGGAAGCCTTGCGCCTCGCGCTCGCGGCGCAGGCGCCGACCCACGCCAGCGCGGCGAGCCACAACAATCACTGGGGCGTCCCGCTCAGTCTCGCCCGGGCGCCGCGCGACACGGTCTACGGCATCTACGAGCTCGGCATGAATGCGCCCGGCGAGATCGCGGCGCTCACCCGGCTGGTCCGGCCGCACGTCGCCATGATCACCACGGTCGAGGCAGCCCATCTCGGGTTCTTCACCTCGGTCGAAGCGATTGCAGACGCCAAGGGCGAGATCTTCCAGGGGGTCGAGCCGGGCGGCGTGGCGATCCTGAATGCCGACAATCCGCACTATGCCCGTCTGCGGACGCTAGCCGAGGCGGCTGGCTGTGCGCGCGTGATCGGGTTTGGCGCGACTGTGGGAGCCGCGGCGCGTCTCAGGGACGCGCAACTGGACAGTACGGGCAGCAACGTGGTGATGACCCTGGAGGGCCGCCAGATCGCGTTCCGCATCGGCGCACCCGGCCGGCACTGGGTGAGCAATGCGCTCGGCGTGATCGCCTGCGCCGCCGCGCTCGGCGCCGATCCCGAAGCAGCCGCGCGCGCTTTGGCGGAGTTCAGAGCCCCGGCCGGCCGCGGCCGGCAGCACCGCCTCGCCGTGCCCGGTGGCGCGATCACCCTGATCGACGACAGCTACAACGCCAACCCGGCGTCAGTGCGCGCGGCGTTCGCCGTGTTGGCCAGCGCCGCCGGGCGCAAGCTCGCTGCGCTCGGCGACATGCTCGAGCTCGGCGACCACGCGCCGAGGCTGCACGCGGACCTCGCCTCGCCGATCGCCGCCGCAGGCATCGACAAGGTGTACACCGCCGGCCCGGCGATGCGTCATCTGCACGACGCCCTGCCGTCGGCAAGGTGCGGCGCGCACGTCGGCGACGCGGCGGAACTGGTGCCGCTCCTGGAAGCCGAGCTGCGGCCGGGCGACACGTTGCTGGTCAAGGGCTCGCTCGGCATGCGCATGGGCCACATCGTCGAGGCGCTGCTGACGTGGGCCGAGCCGGCCGGGCCCACGCGCCGCGTCGCCGGGCGGAGGAGGTAGGCCGGTGCTGTTCAACCTGCTCTATCCGCTCGCCGACCAGTTCGGCCTGTTCAATCTGTTCCGCTACCTGACCTTCCGAACCGGGGGCGCGGTGCTCACGGCGCTGATCGTCAGCTTCGTGGCCGGCCCGTCGCTGATCCGCTGGCTGCGGGTGCGCCAGGGCAACGGCCAGCCGATCCGTAACGATGGCCCGGCGTCGCACCTGCTACGCAAGCAGGGCACGCCGACCATGGGCGGCACTCTGATCTTGCTTGCGCTGACGCTCGCCACCTTGCTGTGGGCCGATCTGACCAACGGCTACGTCTGGGTCGTGCTGCTGATCACGCTCGGCTTCGGCATCATCGGGCTGGCTGATGACTACCTCAAGGTGACGCGCCGCTCGAGCGGCGGCCTGCGCAGCCGGACCAAGCTGCTCGGCCAGGCGCTGGTCGCGCTGATGGCCGCAGGGTGGATCGCCGCGTTGACCCAGCACCCGCTCGCCACCGGGCTGGCGCTGCCGTTCTTCAAGGACGTCGTGGTCCCGCTCGGGTTGCTGTTCTTCCCGTTTGCCATGCTGGTCATGATCGGCGCCTCGAACGCGGTCAATCTGACCGACGGCCTCGACGGCCTGGCGATCGTGCCGACCATGATCGTCGCCTCCTGCTACGCCCTGATCGCGTATCTGGTCGGAAATGCGATCTTCGCCGAGTACCTCGGCATACCGTTCGTGCCGGGCACCGGGGAGCTGGCGGTGTTTTGCGGGGCCCTGGTCGGCGCCTCGCTCGGCTTTCTGTGGTTCAATGCTCCGCCGGCCATGGTGTTCATGGGCGACACTGGCTCGCTGGCCTCAGGCGGGGCGCTCGGCGCGGTCGCGGTGATCACCAAGCACGAACTGGTGCTGCTCGTGGTCGGGGGTCTGTTCGTGCTCGAGACCATTTCAGTGATCGTTCAGGTCGCCTCGTTCAAGCTCACCGGCAAACGCGTGTTCAAGATGGCGCCCTTGCATCACCACTTCGAGCAGAAGGGCTGGGAGGAGCCGACCATCGTCATTCGGTTCTGGATCATCGCGCTAGTCCTGGCCCTGATCGGCCTGTCGACCCTCAAGCTGCGGTAGCGACCGTGATCGACCTTGCCTCGATGGCGGACAAGACCGCGGCCGTGCTCGGTCTGAGCCGTACCGGTCGCTCGGTCTGCCGCGCGTTGACCGCGAGCGGGGCACGCGTCTTGGCCTGGGACGACGATCCGGAGCGCCGCCGCGAGGCGGCCGCGAGCGGCATTCCGATCGTCGACCTCGAAGCCGGCGACTGGGACCGCGTCGATCGCCTGGTGCTGAGCCCCGGCGTGCCGCTCACCCATCCGGAGCCGCACCCGCTGGTTCGCGCGGCGCGCGCACACGGCGTAGCGGTCGTCGGAGACGTGGAGCTGCTGGTTGAAAACCAGCCCCAGCGACGGATCGTCGGCATCACGGGCACGAACGGGAAGTCCACCACCACCGCCCTGATCGGCCATCTGCTGCGCAGCGCCGGCCGCGGTGTGCAACTGGGCGGTAATATTGGCTTGCCGGTACTAGATCTATGGCCTAAACCTGTCGACGACATCTATGTGTTGGAGCTGTCCTCGTACCAGCTCGAGCTGACCGAGCACCTGCGTTGCGCTGTGGCGGTAATTCTGAACGTGAGCCCAGACCACCTCGAACGACATGGCAGCCTGGCCGGCTATGCGCGCGCCAAGCGCCGCATTTTGCGCAACCAAAGCGCGAGCGACTGGGCCGTGCTCGGGGTCGATGACGACCATGGCCGCGCGTTGCATCGGGAACTGATCGACCAAGCGCAGCAGCGTGTGCTGCCGATCGCAGTCGGGCGCGCGCTGGAGTGGGGCGTCTATGTGATCGAGGGCCGGCTGTTCGATGCCATGGATGGACCCGCGCGCCCGATCAGCGATCTGCGCCCGATCGCCAGCTTGCGTGGCGCCCACAACTGGCAGAATGCCGCGGCCGCCTATGGCGCGGTACGGGCGCTTGGCCTCGAGCCCGCGGCGAGCGGCGCCGGGTTGCCTCGGTTCGAGGGCTTGGCGCACCGCCTCGAACGCGTCGCCACGCTCGATGGCGTGCAGTTCGTCAACGACAGCAAGGCGACCAACGCGGACGCGGCGGCCCGGGCCCTCGCCAGTTTCGATCGCATCTACTGGATCGCCGGCGGACGGCCCAAGGACGGCGGGCTCGACGCGGTCCTGCCGTGGCTCGATCGGGTGCGCCATGCCTTCCTGATCGGCGAGGCGGCCGAGAGCTTCGGCCACGCGCTTGCGGGCCGCGTCCCGTACACCCAGAGCGGCGATCTGGCCAGCGCCGTCCGCCACGCGGCCAATGCGGCCTGGGCGGACCTGGCCGGCGGCGCCGTCGTCCTCCTCGCGCCGGCATGCGCCTCGTTCGACCAGTTCCGCGATTTCGAAGAGCGGGGTGAGACGTTCAAGCGGCTCGTCGGGGAACTCCTGCGCAGCCCGACGGCTGCGAGTGCCATCTCGTGATCCGCGTCAGCCGCACCGAGCGCGGGCTGCTGGCCAGATGGTGGTGGACCGTCGATCACGGTTTGCTCGCGGGCCTCGGCCTGCTCGCGCTGAGCGGTCTGGTCTTCGTCCTCGCGTCCAGCCCGCCGGCGGCCACACGCCTGGGACTGCCGCCTCTACACTTCGTCGCTCGTCACGTCCTGTTCTTGATGCCGGCGGCGCTGTTGCTGTTCGGCGCCTCGTTGCTGTCGCCCAAAGGCGTTCACCGGCTCGCGATCGGATTGCTGGCGGTTTCGCTGGTAATGCTCGTTCTCACCCTGCTGATCGGGTCGGAAACCAACGGCGCGCGGCGCTGGCTGCCGATCGGCGGTCTGGTGTTGCAGCCGGGGGAATTCGCGAAGCCGGCGCTCGTGGTGGTCGTAGCCGGCTTGCTGGCGCGGGCGCCGGGCTTGGCCAATCTGGCGCCGGGCGCGCTGTTGACCGGGCTGGTCATGATCCTGCTCCTGGCGCAGCCGAACGTCGGCATGGCTCTGATGGTCGGAACGCTGTTCGCGATCCAGCTGTTCCTCGCCGGGCTGCCCTGGATGATGGTGTCCGGGCTGCTCGCGCTCGGTCTCGCTGGCGCGTGGCAGGCCTATCACTTCTTTCCACACGTCGCCGAGCGGATCGACCGGTTCATCGATCCCGCCTCGGGCGATCACTACCAGGTCAGCCACGCGCTCGAGGCGGTGCGCGGCGCCGCCTGGTTCGGCAGCGGCCCCGGCGAGGGGCGCGTCAAGTATCTGTTGCCGGACGCGCACAGCGATTTTGTGTTCGCGGTGATCGCCGAGGAGTTCGGGCTGATCGCCTGCGTCGCGCTGCTCGGCCTGTTCGGCTTCGTCACCCTGCGCGGGCTGCAGCGCACCGAACTGGTGGCCGATCGGTTCACCCTGCTCGCCGCGAGCGGGCTGCTCGCGCACTTCGGCCTGCAGGCGATTGGCAACATCGGGGTCAATCTCAGCGTGTTGCCGGCGACCGGCATGACCCTGCCGTTCATCAGCTACGGCGGCTCGTCGCTGTGCGCTCTCGCCTTGGGCATGGGGCTGTTCCTGGCCCTGACCCGTCGCCGGCCGAGCGCCGAGGTGCCGCTGTGAGCCGGCCCGTGGTGATCGCGGCCGGCGGCACCGGCGGCCACATGTTCCCAGCGCTGAGCCTGGCCGCGGAGCTGCGCGCGCGCGGTCAGCCCGTGGTGATCGCCTGCGACGCCCGCGGCGCGCGCTATCTCAGGCCGGGAATCGAGCATCGCCTGATTCAGGCGGCGAGCCCGATCGGGCGCTGGCGCGCGCGCCTTGGCGGTCTTGGCCGGCTGACGATCGGGTTCGCTCAGAGTCTGCGGTTCCTGCACGGCGCCCGGCCGAGCGCAGTCGCCGCGTTCGGCGGGTACGCCGCGGTGCCGATTGGTCTTGCCGCCGCGACGCTGCGCATTCCCCTCCTGGTGCACGAGCAGAACGCGGTGCTCGGCCGAGCGAATCGGATGATCGCGCGGCGCGCCGCCCGGCTGGCGTTGACTTTCGCCGCGACGCGCGGCGCCGAGGCCGTGCCGGCCGCTCGCCAGGTGGTCACCGGCAATCCGGTGCGGGCCCAGGTCGCGGCGCTGCGCGATTGCCCCTACCAAGCACCGGTCGCCGAGCAGCCCCTGCGGGTGCTCGTTGTCGGGGGCAGCCAGGGTGCCCGGCTGTTCAGCGAGGTCGTGCCGGCGGCGATCGCCCGCCTGAGCAGAGCGGAGCGGGCGCGGCTCGCGCTCACTCAGCAGTGCCGCCCCGAAGACCTGCAGCGGGTGGCCAGCGCCTATGCCGGCCTCGGCTTCGAGGCGGAGCTTGCGCCGTTTTTCGACGATCTACCCGAGCGCATGACCGCGAGCCATCTGATCGTGTCCCGGGCCGGCGCGTCCAGCGTCGCCGAGCTGCTGGCGCTCGGCCGTCCGGCCCTGCTGGTGCCCTACCGCTTCGCCGCCGAGGACCACCAGAGCGCCAATGCCGAGGCGGTCAGCCGCGCCGGCGCCTGCTGGCTAATCGAGGAAACGAAGCTCGATGCCGAGGCGCTCGCCGCCAAGCTGCGCAGCGCGCTCGACCAGCCGCAGGAGCTCGTCGGCCTTGCGGCCCGGGCCGCGGCGCTGGGACGCACCGATTCGGCGAGTGCGCTGGCCGATGCGGTGCAGTCGCTCGTCTCGCCGGCGGCGGTCAAGACGCACATGGAGGCTCTGGCATGAGGACGCTGCCGTTCGATGCGGGCGGCATTCACTTCGTCGGGATCGGCGGCATCGGCATGAGCGGCATCGCTGAGGTGCTGCACAATCTCGGCCATCGTGTGCAGGGCTCGGACGTCGCCGAGAATGCCAACACCGAGCGCCTGCGCCGCCTCGGCATCCCGGTGGCGATCGGCCATCGCGCCGCCAATCTCGGCGAGTGCGGCGTGGTCGTGATGTCCTCGGCGATCAAGCCGGACAATCCCGAGATCGAGGCGGCGCGCGGCGCGCGCGTGCCGGTGGTGCGCCGCGCCGAGATGCTCGGCGAGCTGATGCGCCTGAAGTGGGCGATCGCGGTCGCCGGCACCCACGGCAAGACCACCACCACGTCGCTCATTGCCGCGCTGCTCGACGCGGCCAAGCTCGATCCGACCGTGATCAACGGCGGCATCATCAATGCCTACGGCACCAACGCGCGCCATGGCAAAGGCGACTGGATGGTGGTCGAGGCGGACGAATCCGACGGCACGTTCGTGCGCCTGCCGGCGAGCGCCGTGGTGGTGACCAACATCGACCCGGAGCACATGGAGTTCTACGGCCAGTTCGAGGCGGTGCGCGCCGCGTTCCAGACCTTCGTCGAGAACATCCCGTTCTACGGCTTCGCCACGCTCTGCATCGACCATCCCGAGGTGCAGGCGCTGTTCGGCCGGATCACCGACCGGCGGCTGATCTCGTACGGGTTCAGCCCGCAGGCGGACGTGCGCGCGCTCGATCCGAGCTTCGACCTGCGGGGCGCCGAGTTCGACGTCGAGCTGCGCGACCGGATGAGCGGTCTGGTCAGCCACCGCATCGAGCGCCTGCGCCTGTCGATGCTCGGCCGGCACAACGTGCAAAATGCGCTCGCCGCGATCGCGGTGGCGCGCGAGCTCGCGATCTCCGACGACGTGCTGCGCCGCGCGCTGGCCAATTTCGGCGGCGTCAAGCGGCGCTTCACGCGCACCGGCACGGCGGGCGGCATCACCGTGATCGACGATTATGGTCACCACCCGGTCGAGATCCGCGCCGTGCTCGCGACCGCCCGGCAGTCTTACGGCGGCCGCGTGATCGCGGTGGTGCAGCCGCACCGCTACACCAGGCTCGCGGCGCTGTTCGAGGAGTTCTGCACCGCGTTCAATGACGCCGACTGCGTGCTCGTAGCCCCCGTCTATGCCGCCGGCGAAGCCCCGATCGAAGGGGTCGACCGCGACGCCCTCGTGGAAGGGGTGCGCCGCCACGGCCATCGCGACGTGCGCTCGCTGGACGGCCCCGAGCGGCTGCCCGACCTCGTGGTGGAGATCGCCCGACCGGGCGACCTCGTGGTCTGCCTGGGCGCGGGCAACATCACCGCCTGGGCCAACGCCCTGCCCGCTCAGCTGCGCGCGCTCCTCGGGGAGAACGCGGCGTGAGCGACATCGCGGCCGACCTGCCGCCGGTGCGCGGCCGCCTGCGTACGCAGGTCCCGCTCGCGCCGCGTACCTGGCTGCGCGTCGGCGGACCGGCCGAGGCGATCTTCCAGCCGGCTGATCTGGACGACCTCACCGCGTTCCTCAAGGCCAGGCCGCGCGGCCTGCCGGTCACTCCGATCGGCGTGGCGTCCAATCTTTTGGTGCGCGACGGCGGGCTGGATGGCGTCGTGGTCAGGCTGGCGGGGCCGCTCGCCGAGATCGAGGTCGCCGGCGACCGCCTCACCGTCGGCGCCGGCGCGACCGATCGCATGATCGCGATCGCCGCGCAGCGCGCGGGCCTGTCCGGGCTCGAGTTCTTCATCGGGATTCCCGGCACGTTGGGCGGCGCGGTGCGCATGAACGCGGGCGCGTTCGGCGGGGAGACCGCCGAGGTGGTCGAGCGGGTCATCGCGCTCGATCCGGCCGGCGGGCGCCACGAGCTCGGCGTGGCCGAGCTCGGCTTCAGTTATCGCCATTCCGCGCTGCCCGAAGGCTGGATCGCGACCGGCGCGGTGCTGCGCGGCGTACCGGGCGACGAGAACGCGATCCGCACGCGGATGATGGCGATCAAGGCCGAGCGGGAGGCAAACCAGCCGATGCACGTGGCGACCGGCGGCAGCACCTTCAAGAACCCGCCGGGACAGCGCGCGTGGCAGCTGATCGATGCCGCCGGCTGTCGCGGGCTGCGCCACGGCAAGGCTGTGGTCTCGGACAAGCACTGCAATTTCCTGATCAACACCGGCGACGCCAGCGCCGCGGAGCTGGAGGAGCTGGGCGAGATGGTGCGCGCGCGCGTGCTCGCCAAAAGCGGCATCGCGCTCGAGTGGGAGATCCACCGCATCGGCCGTCCCATCCAAGGTCTGGAGGCGGCCGCGTGAGCCGGCACGTCGCCGTGCTCATGGGCGGCTGGTCGGCCGAGCGCGAGGTGTCGCTGGTGAGCGGGGCGGCGGCCAGCTCCGCCTTGCGCGAACGAGGCTACCGGGTGTCCGAGATCGACGTCGGCCGTGATCTGCCGCAGCGCCTGGCCGAGGCGCGCCCGGATGTGGTGTACAACGCGCTGCACGGCCGGTTCGGCGAGGACGGTACGGTCCAGGGTCTGCTCGAGGTCATGGGCATCCCTTACACCCACTCCGGCGTGCTGGCCTCCAGCCTGGCCATGAACAAGTCGATGGCCAAGCGGCTGTTCGCCAGCGTCGGGCTGCGCTCGCCCGACGGCTGTCTGACCACCATCGATGCGCTGCGCAACGGCGCGCCGCCGATGGACCCGCCCTACGTGATCAAGCCGAACAACGAGGGCTCGAGCGTCGGCGTGCGCATCGTGCGCACCCGCGAGGAGCGTTCACTCGAACGCAACGACTGGCCGTTCGGGCCGGAGGTGCTGGTCGAGCGGTACGTGCCCGGTCGCGAGCTGACCGTCGCCGTGCTCGGCGACCGGCCGCTCACCGTCACCGAGATTCGGCCGCGCCAGGGCTTCTATGACTATCACGCCAAGTACACCGAGCACGCGGCCGACCATGTCCTGCCGGCGCCCCTGTCGGAGGCGCTCTTCCGGCAGGCGCTGGCCGATGCGCAGGCGGCGCACCGGGTGCTCGGCTGCCGCGGCGTGTCCCGGGCCGACTTTCGGCTCGACGAGACCGAGCCCGGCGGCCTCTACCTGCTGGAGGTGAACACCCAGCCCGGCATGACGCCCTTGTCCCTGGTTCCCGAGCAGGCGGCGCACGTCGGCATCGGCTTCGCCGATCTGGTCGAGCAGCTGGTCGAGGCGGCGCGATGCGACACCTGACGCTTGCCGCCCGCCGGGCGCAGCGCTACCTGCGCCGGCCGCCACGGCCCCGGTGGCTGCCGCCCCCCGCCAGCATTGCCGGCGGTTTGTTGGGTCTCGGCATGGCTGTGGCGTTGAGCAGTTGGGTGACGAGCGGCGGGTTGCGCGCCGTCTTGGACGATGCCGAGCGACGGTTGGTGACGTGGTCGGGACAGACCGGGCTGGTGGTTCGCGACGTGCTGGTCGAAGGTCGCCGGCGGACGCCACCCGAGGCGTTGCGCGCGCGGCTGGGCTTTGAGGTCGGCATGCCGCTGCTGGCCGTCGATACCGCCGCCGCCAAGGACCGGCTTGAGACGCTTGCCTGGGTTGAGCGGGCGAGCGTCGCCCGCATGCTCCCCGACACCGTGCAGGTGCGGCTGCTCGAGCGGCAGCCGCTGGCTTTGTGGCAACGCGACGGGCGCTTCGAGGTGATCGACCGCGCCGGCGCGGTGATCGAAGGCGCGGTAACCGATCGTCCGCAGGAGTACGCGCATCTCCGCGTCCTGGTCGGCGACGATGCTCCGCAAGGGGCGGCCGCGCTGTTCGCGCTTCTGTCCACCGAGCCGGCGCTGTCCTCCCGCGTGGTCGCGGCGACGCGGGTCGGCGGACGCCGCTGGAACGTCCATCTCGACAATCAGATCGAGGTCCTGCTGCCGGAACGGAACGCGCTCGGCGCCTGGCGCCTGCTGGCGGACAAGGCGCGCGAGGAGGGGTTGCTCGAGCGCGCGATCACCGCAATCGACCTGCGCTTTCTGCCCGAGCGGCTGCGCCTGCGGCTGGATCCCGCGGCGCTGCCGGATGACGCCACATGAGCACGAGCAATGTGATCCAGCTGCCGCGGCCCGAGCCGCGCGCACGTGCCGAGCCGGTCGCGGTGCTCGACGTGGGCACCAGCAAGGTGTGCTGCCTGATCGCGCGCCGCCGCGGCGACCGCCTCGAGCTGCAGGGCGGCGGCTATCAGCTTGCGGAAGGCTTGCGCGCGGGCGTGATCGTCGACGCCGAGGCGGCCGAGGCGTCGATCCTGGCGGTGGTGCACGAGGCCGAGCAGCAGGCCGGGCGCACGGTGCGCCGGATCGTGCTCGGCATTTCCGGCGGCCGCCCGGAGTCCGCGCTGACCACAATCGATATCGAGCTCGGCGGCCGGGCGGTCGGCCCGGCGGACGTGAACCATGCGTTGGCGCTGGCCCGTGCGCAGGCACGCACCGACAGCACCGAGATTCTGCATGCGCTGCCGGTCGAGATCACGCTCGATGGCAGTCAGGGGCTGCGCGACGCGCGCGGGATGGTCGGCGAGCGCCTGCGCATCACGGTTCATCTGGTGCGGGTGGCGAGCGCCGCGCTGTACAATCTCGTGGCCGCGATCGAGCGCTGCCATTTGGACGTCGCCGCGGTGATCGCGGCGCCGTACGCCGCCGGCCTGGCCAGCCTGAGTGACGACGAGGCGACCTTCGGCGCGCTGGTGCTCGACCTCGGCGCCGGGGTCACCGGGGTGGCCCGGTTCGCCGACGGTCGCCTGCAGCAGCTGGCCAGCCTGCCGCTCGGTGCCCAGCACGTCACGCAGGATCTGGCGTTCGGCCTGTCGACTGGACGCGCCCAGGCCGAGCGTCTGAAGACGCTGTATGGCGGCGTTCTGGCGCGCGCGGGCGATGCCCGCCAGCAGCTTGAGGTGCCCGGTCTCGGCGACCCGATGCAGCCGCCGGTCCAGATCATTTCGCGGGCGCGCCTGACCGAGATCATCCGGCCCCGCATCGAGGAGATCTTCCAGCTTGCCCGCGCGCGCATGCACCTCGACCGGCTGCCGCTTGCCGGCCGCCGCCTGGTGCTGACCGGCGGCGGCTGTCAGCTCGAGGGGATCGTCGAGCTGGCCGAGGAGACCTTCGGCATGCCGGCGCGGCTCGGCCGCGCCCGCCCGTTCGACGCCGGCGCCGTGCACGACCTGACCGCGGCGACCACGGCGGCCGGGCTGCTGCGCTGGGCCGGCGAGGACGACGGCGGACTGACCTTCGGCGCGAGTTCGCCGCAGCGCGACTTCACGGCGCGCCTGGCCAGGCTCGGGCAATGGCTGCGCGAGAACTTTTGAGCACAGAGCCGAAAAGGCCCGCTCAGGAGGAGGTCCCCTGGCTGGGGGACGCAACGGAGGAGGATGTGTTAAATGACAATCAACCTAAGCATGCCGGTGAACCATGAACTAAGACCACGAATCAGTGTGGTCGGCGTGGGTGGTGCCGGAACCAACGCCGTGAACAACATGATCACGGCGCATCTCGAAGGCGTGGAATTCCTCGCCTGCAACACCGATGCCCAGTCGCTCGCGCAGTCGCTCACCGAGCGGCGCATTCAGCTGGGCACCTCGATCACGCAGGGGCTGGGCGCGGGCGCGCGCCCGGAGATCGGCCGCGCCGCCGCGGAGGAGGCGGTCGAGGAGCTGCTCGATCAGCTGCAGGGCAGCCACATGGTGTTCATCACCGCCGGCATGGGTGGCGGCACCGGGACCGGGGCGGCGCCGGTGATCGCACGCGCGGTGCGCGAGCAGGGCATCCTCACGGTCGGCGTCGTGACCAAGCCATTCCATTTCGAGGGCGCCCACCGCATGCGCGTCGCCGAGGGCGGGCTGGCTGAACTGCAGCAGTACGTCGACACCCTGATCGTGATCCCCAACCAGAACCTGTTTCGCATCGCCAACGAGCGGACCACCTTCGCCGAGGCGTTCAAGCTCGCGGACAACGTGCTGCACATGGGCGTTCGCGGCGTCACGGACCTCATGGTAATGCCCGGCCTGATCAACCTCGACTTCGCCGACATCCGCACGGTGATGAGCGAGATGGGCAAGGCGATGATGGGGACCGGTGAAGGCTCCGGCGACCGCCGAGCGATCGAGGCGGCGGAGGCGGCGATCTCCAATCCGCTGCTCGACGAGGTCTCGATGCGCGGCGCGCGCGGGGTGCTGATCAACATCACCGGCGGCGCCGACATGACCCTGTTCGAGGTCGACGAGGCGGCGAACCGGATCAAGGAGGAGGTCGATCCCGACGCCAACATCATCGTCGGCTCGACTCTCGACGAGTCGCTCGATGGCATCATGCGCGTCTCGGTGGTCGCGACCGGGATCGAGGTGCGGCCGAGCGCCGTCGCGAGCGCCGCGGCCGAGGTGCCCGCGAGCAAGCCGTCCCCGCTTAGCATGCCGAGCTTCCGGCTGCGCCCGTTGCCGGCCAAGCCGGCTGCTGCCGCCGGCGTTCCGCTCAAGACCGCTTCCGCGGTAACTGGATCCGCCGCCGAAGGGTCCGAGCCCAGGGCAGCGGAGGCGCGCGTTTCCGGCGCCGATCGCGCCGGCGAGTCGCCGGGCTGGCCCAAGGTTGCGCCGGCCGAAGCGGGAATGGCCAAGCTCAAGGAACGCGGCGCAACTGAAGGGGGGTATTGGCATCCGCCCTTGCCCCCGCAGGAACGCTTCCAGGAATGGGGCAAGCTGCGGGCGCCGGTGCGCGGCGCGGAACGGCCGCCCAGTCTGTTCGAGCGGGTCACCGCGACGTTCCGCAAGGAGCGGGAGGGCGCGCCGGCCTCGCCTCCCGACCGTGGCGAGGACGGGGATGTCGCCTTGGCGGCCGCAGAGGAGGAGACGTACGACATCCCCGCATTCCTGCGCCGCTAGCGTAGGATCAGTTGCCTCCTCAAGGACGGGCCGTAACAAACTGTAACGAAATGTGATTGGAGGCCTCTGGACTGGGTTGATACACCTGGACGGAGGCCTTCATCCTGGCACTTTCGCGGTCAGCTTAGGCGCGACCGCCGGCGGCGCTGGGGCGCTGTTGGGAGGCTGCGTTGTTCGAAGCCGACAGGGATTCCACCCCACCGAGGACGCGCGGGCAGAGGACGCTGCGCCATGCGATCGGCTGCGTCGGCACCGGTCTGCACACCGGAGCCAAGGTCTCCCTGACGTTGCACCCCGCCGCACCAGATACCGGCGTGCGCTTCGTGCGCTACGACCGGCCCGGCAGTGCGCCCGTTCCGGCGCGCTTCGATCGGGTGTGCGACACGAGCATCTGCACTGCGCTCGGGGATCCTGCCGGCACCGTCGTGGGCACGGTCGAGCACCTGATGGCGGCGCTTGCGATCTGCGAGATCGACAACCTCATGGTCGAGGTCGGCGGCCCGGAGCTGCCGATCATGGACGGCAGCGCGCAGCCGTTCGTGTTCCTGATCGAGTGCGCCGGCACGGTCGAGCAGGACCGGCCGCGCCGCTGGATCGAGGTGCTCAAGCCGGTAAGCCTCGAGGCCCATGGCAAATTTGCCCGGCTCGAGCCTGCCGACCATCTGATTCTAGACTGCGCGATCCACTTCGAGCATCCGCTGATCGACAGCCAGGCCCTGTGCGTCACGTTTGATCCCGAGTCGTTCAAGGTCGAGATCGCTCGTGCGCGCACCTTCGGCTTTGCCGAACGGTTGGAGGAGCTGTGGTCGCGCGGCTTGGCGCTTGGCGGCTCGCTCAAGACCACGGTCGTGGTCAGCCGCGACCGCGTCCTGAACGAAGAAGGCTTGCGTTTCGCCGACGAGTTCGTGCGCCACCGGGTGTTGGACAGCCTGGGCGATTTGTATCTCGCCGGTGCGCCGCTGCGCGCACGCCTGATTGCGCGTTCGGCCGGCCACACCATGCACAACAAGCTGTTGCGCTCGCTGTTCGCCGACCCCGGCGCGTGGCGTATGGTTGGCGGCGCCGACCCGATCGAGACGGCAGCCGCCCCAGCGCTGGTGATGGCCGGCCGCTGAAGCGACCGAGTTCCGACGGTCAGGCTTGGCGGTCGACGATCGCCTTGACCAGTCCCGCGATGGCGGATCGCACCTGGGGATCTTGGATCTGGGCGAACTTGCGCACCAGCTCTATCGCGGAGCGTTGTCGGCCACCATGCTCCATGGGCGTCTGTTGGCGGGGCTCATCCAGCCCCAGTCCTTCGAAGAAGTAGCTGATGTCGACGTCGAGCTTGCGCGCGATCTCGTAGATTCGGCCGGCGCTGATCCGATTGGCGCCGGTCTCGTATTTCTGCACCTGCTGGTAGGAAACTTTGAGCGCCTGAGCCAGTTGCTCCTGCGTCAGGCCGAGTTCGGCGCGACGCAGCCGGATCCGCTCGCCGACGTGCTGGTCGATGCGCCTCGTGCCGGCCATCTCGATCCTTAATGAGCCCGGGCGTAATCGCGCATGCCTGAGCTCGCAGCGATCGACTGTAGGATTTGCGGTCTTGAGGCGCAACAACCGCGGGATGCGCTACCGGGGCGCGAGTGGCGCACGGCTACTTATCGCCGGCCGGCGCGGCTTGACACCCTCAGGGTGTGACCCGACATTGTGCGCCGTGCCAGGCCGCAGTCGTTTGATTTCCGCCGTGATCAGACCCGCAGTGCTCGCCCTGATCGCGGCGAGCGGGGTCCTTGCCGGCTGCTCCGGCTCGGACGAGGAAGAGTACGCCGAGCGCCCGGTCGAGGAGCTGTACAACCAAGCGCAGGATCTGCTCGAAAGCGGGGACGCCAAACGCGCCGGCCAGGCGTTCGAAGAGGTCGAGCGTCAGCATCCGTACTCGCAGTGGGCGACCCGCGCGCAGCTGATGTCCGCTTACGCCTACTACGAGGCCAACAGCTACGACGAAGCCATCGCTGCGGCGAAACGGTTCATCGAGCTCCACCCCGGCCATCAGGACGTCCCCTACGCCTACTATCTGGTCGGCATCAGCTACTACGAGCAGATCTCGGACGTCGGCCGCGATCAGAAAATGACCGAGGAAGCTCTGGCCGCTTTCGACGAGCTGCTGCGCCGCTTTCCGGACAGCACGTATGCCAAGGACGCCCAGCTGAAGGCGGATCTGGCGCGCGACCACCTGGCGGGCAAAGAAATGGCGATCGGCCGCTATTATTTGCGTCGCGGCCAGTACGTCGCCGCGATCAATCGCTTTCGCAATGTGGTCGAGCGCTATCAGACCACCACCCACGTGCCGGAGGCCCTGCATCGCCTGACCGAGTGCTATCTCGCGCTGGGGCTGGATCAGGAGGCGCAGAAGAACGCGGCCGTGCTCGGCTACAACTTTCCCAGCAGTCCCTGGTATCTGGACAGCTACGCCCTGTTGAACGGCGGAGCCAGCCAGTGAGCGGGTCGGCCGTGCGCCGCGCTGCGGCCCCGCCGGCGGCGTCGGGTCCGGCGGATCATGCTGCTCAGCCTTGCCATCCGTGACATCATTCTGATCGATCGCCTCGAGCTGGAATTCGAGCGCGGTCTGTGTGCCCTGACCGGGGAGACCGGCGCGGGCAAGTCGATTCTGCTGGACGCGCTCGGATTGGCGCTGGGCGGGCGCGCCGAGCGCGCGCTGGTGCGCCCCGGCGCGACTCAGGGCTCGGTCAGCGCGACGTTTGCGGTGCCCGCCGGCGCCTGCAGCCTGTCCGACCGGCTCGAGGCGCACGGCCTCGCGCTCGAGGACAACCTGGTGCTCAGACGCGTGATCGGCGCCGACGGACGCTCGCGCGCCTTCGTCAACGATCAGCCGGTGAGCACCGCGCTGCTGCGCGAGCTCGCGACGCTGCTGGTCGAAGTGCACGGTCAGCACGCCCAGCAGGCGCTGCTCGACCCGGGTGTCCAGCGCGCTCTGCTCGACGAATACGGCCGCCTGCATGAGGCGCTCGGCGCGGTGCGCCAGAGCTACGTGAACTGGCGCCGGGCCGATGCGGAGCGCGCCGAGACCGAAGCGGAGATGACACGCGCGGCGGCGGAAGAGGCCTATTGGCGCCACGCGCACGACGAACTCGATCAGCTCGCGCCTACTATCGGTGAGGAGGTGGGCCTGGCCGAAGAGCGCGTCCGCCTGATGAACCGGGAGAAGCTTATCCAGGCGATCGGCGATGCGCTTCAGCTGGTGCGTGGATCAGGCGGGGCGGAGGAGCGCCTGGCCGGCGCGCAGCGCACGATCGAGCGGGTGCTCGGAGCGGCGGGCGGGATGATCGAGACGATCGTCGCCGGCCTCGATCGCACGCGTTTGGAGCTCGAGGACGCCGCCGCCGCGTTGGAGCGCGCAGGACGCGAGCTGGAACGCGACGGCGGTCGGGTCGAGCAGGTCGAGGAGCGCCTGTTCGCGCTTCGCGCCGCGGCGCGCAAGCACCAGGTGACGGTCGACGACCTGCCGCACCTGCGCGAGCAGATGGCCGAACGCCTGGCGCGGATCGACGCCGGCGGCGAGCGGCTGACCACGGCAACCGAGGCGGCGCGTGCGGCGCGTGTGGCATTCGCGGCGTGCGCAGCCGAACTCTCCAAGGGACGAGCGGCGGCGGCCAAGCGCCTCGCTCGAGCGGTGCTGATCGAGCTTGCGCCGGTGAAGCTCGAGAAGGCGCGCTTCGCGGTCGATCTGACCCCGCTCCCGGAGGCAGACTGGTCGGGCGAAGGCGCGGAACGGGTCAGTTACGAGATTGCGACCAACCCCGGCCAGGAACCGGGGCCGCTCGCCAAGATCGCCTCGGGCGGCGAGCTCGCGAGGGTAATGCTGGCGCTCAAGGTGGTGCTCGCCGGGGCCGACTCTACGCCTTGCCTGGTGTTCGACGAGGTGGACACCGGGATCGGCGGCGCCACCGCCGATGCGGTCGGCGAGCGCCTGGCGCGGCTCGGCGCGAGCGCTCAGGTACTGGTCGTCACCCACGCGCCGCAGGTCGCCGCGCGCGCGGATCATCACTGGCGCGTCGAGAAGGCGGTGCGCGCCGGCCGGGCGCTGGTGTCGGTGACCCGACTGTCCGACGGCGAGCGCCGCGAGGAGATCGCGCGCATGCTGGCCGGCGCCAGGATCACGGAAGCGGCGCGCGCCGCGGCCGACAGCCTGATCCGCGAATCCGCCTGATGGCCGCGCGAGCGCCGGTCGAGCGGCTGACCCCCGCGCAGGCGGCGGCCGAACTGGCAGATCTCGCCGCTGCGATCGCCCATCACGACCGGCTGTACTATCGCGATGCCGCACCCGAGATCTCGGACGCGGACTACGACGCCTTGCGCCAGCGCAACCAGGCGATCGAGGCGCGCTTCCCCGACCTGATCCGAGCCGACAGCCCGTCGCGGCGGGTCGGCGCACCGCCGGTCGAGGACTTCGACAAGGTGCGCCACCGGGCGCCGATGCTGTCGCTGGACAACGCCATGGCCGCCGGGGAGGTGAGCGAGTTCATGCGCCGCGTCCGGCGCTTCCTCAATCTCGGCGAGGACGCGCCCCTCGATCTGGCCGCGGAACCCAAGATCGACGGCCTGTCGGCGAACCTGCGCTACGAGGACGGCTCGTTCGTGCAGGGCGCGACCCGCGGCGACGGCGCGGTCGGGGAGGACATCACCGCCAATCTGCGCACCATTCATGACATTCCGCAGCGCCTCGACGGCGACACCTTGCCATCGGTTCTGGAGGTGCGCGGCGAGGTGTACATGGAGCGCGCCGACTTCATCGCGCTGAACGCCGCGCGCGAAGCGGCAGGGGAGCCGCGGTTCGCCAACCCGCGCAACTTCGCGGCCGGCTCGCTGCGCCAGCTGGACCCGGCCATCACCGCCCGACGCCGGCTGCGCTTCTTCGCATATGGGTGGGGCGAAGCCGTACCGCCGATCGCGGGTGCCTACAGCGACTTCCTCGCGCGGCTGCAGGAGTGGGGCTTTTGGGTCAATCCCCTGACCGAGCGGTGCGCGGACGAGGCCGCGGTGATCGCCTACCACGAGCGGCTCGGGGCAAAACGCTTCGAGCTGCCCTACGACATCGATGGGGTGGTCGTGAAGGTCGATCGCATCGATTACCAGCGGCGCCTGGGGTTCGTGGGCCGCGCGCCGCGTTGGGCGATCGCGTTCAAGTTCGCCGCCGAGCAGGCGGAGACGCGGATCGTCGGCATCTCGGTGCAGGTCGGTCGCACCGGCGCGCTCACGCCGGTTGCAGCGCTCGAACCGGTGACCGTCGGCGGCGTGGTGGTCATGCGTGCGACCCTGCACAACCAGGACTACATCGAGAGCAAGGACATCCGGGTCGGCGACACCGTGGTCGTGCAGCGCGCCGGCGACGTCATCCCGCAGGTGGTCGAGGTGCGCTACGAGCGCCGGCCGCCGGGCACCGAGGCGTATGTTTTTCCCGACCGTTGCCCGGTATGCGGCAGCCTGGCGCTGCGCCCGCCGGACGAAGCCGTGCGCCGCTGCACGGGCGGCCTGATCTGCGCGGCGCAGATCACCGAGCGCCTGCGCCATTTCGTCAGCCGCGGCGCATTCGATATCGAGGGCCTCGGGCGCAAGCAGGTGCCGCAGCTCTTGGCAGCGGGATTGATCCGCCGGCCCGGCGACGTGTTCCGCCTCGCGGAGGATCCCGAGCGCCTGGAGCAGCTGAACAGGCTGCCGCTCTGGGGCGAGAAGAAGGCGGAGAACCTGCGCCGGGCGATTGAGGCGCGCCGGCGCATCCCGCTGGCGCGCTTCATCAATGCGCTCGGCATCCGCTACGTCGGCGAGACCAATGCGCGCCTGCTCGCCCGGCATTACGGCAACTTCGAGACTTGGCGTGCCGGGATGGTCGCCGCGGCTGAGGGCCAAGCGCAGGCTCGCGAGGAGCTGGAGGCGATCCATGGCATCGGGCCGTCGCTCGCGGAGTCGCTCGTCGAGTTCTTCAAGGAGGCGCACAACCGCGAGGTGGTCGACGACCTCGGCTCGCTCGTTGAGGTGGAAGACGCCGTGGCCGACCCAGCGGCCACCTCCGCACTTGCCGGCAAAACGGTAGTTTTCACGGGCACTCTGGCACATATGACTAGGGCAGAAGCCAAGGCGACCGCCGAAGCCCTCGGCGCCAAGGTGGCAGGCTCGGTCTCCAGCAAGACCGACTATGTCATCGTCGGTGCGGATGCCGGCTCCAAGGCGAAAAAGGCGACAGGTCTGGGCGTGACCGCGCTGAGTGAGGCGGAATGGCAAAAGTTAGCGGGACGCGCCTGAAGGTCATCTTGTGGCAGGTGCTCGGCTATGGGTTTCTGGTGCTCGGCGTGCTCGGCATGTTCCTGCCGATCCTGCAAGGCTTCCTGTTCCTGGCGATCGGGCTGATCATCCTCGCGCGCCATGCGCCCTGGGCTGAGCGGCTGCTCAACTATCTGCGCGAAAAAAGTCCGACGATTGACCGCACGGTTGCCAGCGCCGAGGCCAAGACCCACGAGTGGCAGCACAGGGCAGCAATCAGCTGGTACCGGTGGCGCAGCAAGATAGTCTGCCGCGCCAGACTGTGGCGCACCCGGATGGCCGGGCTGGTCCGGCGCAGTTGACGGTCAACTCCGGCCGCGGCGATCAGCCTCGACCATCCCGCGTCATCCTCGAGTACCGGGCGGCCCAACGCCTCAGCCTGCGTCAGTGCGCGGGTCATCAGGCCGGAACTCGATCAGGCAGAACCATTCGCCGCCCCCCCGCGATGTCGCCCGGCAAGTGCCGAGCCTCCTCGACCTCGCGCGTGACGCCCGACGCTCGGCAGCAAGTCGAGCGCGACCGGCTCGGAGCTGGCGGCGCGGCAGCGCGCCTGGGCTGAGCGCCTTGAACAGTCAGCATCTTCGACCAGCGCAATGACCCGTGGTCCTTTCGCTCCTGTGCCAGCATGAAACAGCAGTTCACCGACAAGGACGAGGCGCGTCGGGTGGTGTGGAACCGCCTGCAGGCGGAGAAGCTGGCGCGCTTTCCGTTCCCGCCGCACGGCCGCATTCCCAATTTCGCTGGCGCCGCCGCCGCGGCGGAGCGGCTGTTCGAGGTCGAGCCCTGGCGATCAGCCAAGTGCATCAAGGTCAATCCGGACGCCCCGCAGCGCCCGGTGCGCGCTGCGGCGCTGCGCCGCGGCATCACCGTGTTCGTGCCGACCCCGCGCCTGCGCGCCGGGTTCAAGCGGCTGGACCCCGGACGCATTGGCGAAGACCAGATCGCCGCGGCGGCGAGCCTGTCCAAGGGCGAGCGCTTCGCCGAGGAGGTGCCGCTCGCGGCGCTGCCCGCCATGGACGCGATCGTGTGCGGCTCGGTCGCGGTGACCCGCGATGGCCGGCGCTGCGGCAAGGGCGAAGGCTACAGCGACCTCGAATATGCGATCCTGCGCGAGCTCGGCCATCCGCCGGTGCCCGTGGCGACCACCGTTCACCCCGTGCAGGTCGTCACTCGACTGCCGCGCGCGCCGACCGACCTGCCGCTCGCGCTGATCGTCACGCCGGACGAGGTGATCCGCGTCGCCACGCCGCCGCCTGCGCCCGCCGGCATCGACTGGGCGCGGCTCGACGCAGCCGACCTGCACGCCATGCCAGTGCTGCGCGAGCTCGCCGAAAGAACCGTCTGCGGCTGAGCGCGCTCGAGCCGCCTTCGGGCGAGGGCAACGGCGTAGGTTTCTGATCGCGCGCTCGATGGGGGCTGGGACATTTCGCGGGAGCGGCGGTCGGCTCGTGGCCGCTCGTGGAACAGGCGGCGCTTCATTGCAATTCTTTGGGCTGAAGGTCGGCCAGCCGGATCGTCACCTGCCGTACCGCCTCGCCGTTCATCGAGCGCACCGACAGGCGCACGTCCTTTGCCCACCAGTCGATGTCGACGGTGCCGAAATTCGCCGCGCCGTACACCGCCCCCAGGCGCAGCGCGCCGGGGTCGCGGTTGCCGGCGAAGGTCATGTTGATGCCGCTTGCCGTGATCTCGTAGAGGCCGTACGCGGCGCCTGTCGGGCGCCGATACAGCGCGCCGACGTGCCGGTCGCCCGACACGAAGATCACCCCGCCCGCAGCCGTCTCGTCGATCAGGTCGAGCAGCTTCGTGCGCTCCAGCGGCAGGTTGTCCCAGCCTTCCCAGCCGTGACCCTCGGCCAGCACCTGGACCGATGACACGATCAGACGCAGCTCGGCCGGCTGCAACAGCTGAGCGCGCAGCCAGGCCCACTGCGCCGCGCCGAGCATGGTCTTGGCCGGGTCGGGATCGGGCAGATAGGGGCCTTTGCCAGGTACCCCCGGCTGACCGGATGACCGCAATGGCGAGCGAAAGCTGCGGGTGTCGAGCAGAATCACCTGAACCCGCATGCCTTCGGGACCGAAGGTCTCCGCGTGGTAGATGCCGGCCCGCGTCCGGCGCGGATCGTCCGCGGGCACCTGCCAGAAATCGAGGAACAGCCGCTTGGTCGCCGTCTGGAACGGAAAGTCGGCGCCGGCATCATTCCGACCGTAATCGTGGTCGTCCCAGGTGGCGAGCACCGGTACCGTGGTGCGCACCTTCGCGTAGCCCTCGATTGCCGCGGCTCTGGCGTATGCCTCGCGCAGCTCGGTCACGGCGGCCGAGGTGACGTCGCCATAGACGTTGTCGCCGAGGAATAAGAACAGCTCCGGCCGGTACTCGAGCACGGCATCCCAGATCGGCTGCGGCTTCTCCTGGTGCGCGCATGAGCCGAACGCGATGCGGGTGACGGGCGCCGCATCCTGCGCCGGCGCAGGCGAGGCGCACACCGCGCCCAGCATGATCGCGAGCGTGCAGGCGTGCAGCGCCTTGGTGGCGTTCATGTGTGCCCTCCTCCGGCTCCGGATGCTCCGGCGTAATCCCGACGCCAGGCTACGCTGTCGCGGCCGCCAATCGAAGATCTGGCGCGGCGCTCGGCTCGAACAACGCGCGAGGCCCACAGCGCGGCCTGGGTTCCCGGAAGGGCCCGGTGCCGGGAGCGGCCGCCCTCGGGGCGCTCGCGCCGCTCGATCGCTTCCCACCCCGGCGCCCCACGTGGCATGGTCGGGGCCGGCTGCAACGATACGAGTGAGGGGCATGGTCGAGGGCACACGACTGCTTGAGGGTCAGGTCGCGTTGGTCACCGGAGCGGGACGCGGCCTTGGGCGGGCGTTCGCCGAGCGGCTCGCGGCGCTTGGTTGCCCGGTCGGCGTCCACGGCATGCGCGAGCACGGACCCGCCGAGTACGGCGAGGGCACGACGCTCAGCGATACCGCGGGAGCGATCGGCGCGTCCCATGGCGTGCGCACCTGCCGAGCACTCGGCGACCTGACCGATGCCGCGCAGGTCGAGCAGGTGATCGCAACGGTCGAGGCGGAGCTCGGTCCGATCGAGATCCTGGTGCACAACGCTGGCGGCGATATCGCTGCAGCGGGCGGCAGGCCCGACCCGAACGATGCGGTCTGGGTCAAGGAAGCGGACGTGCGCGCCGTGCTCGACCGCAACCTGCTCTCGACCATCCTGGTGTGCCAGCGCCTCGCCCGCAGCATGATAGAGCGGCGGCGCGGGCGCATTCTCACGCTCAGCTCGATCGCGGCGTTCCAGGGCCGCGACCAGGGCGTGATTTACGCCACGGCCAAGGCGGGCGTGGTGCAGTACACGCGCTGTCTGGCCGCGCAGTTGCGTCCGTACGACGTCACGGTCAATACGCTCGCGCCCGGCGACACGCGGACGGCCCGCTTCCTCGGGACCCGCGCCGTGCCGGAGGAGCGTCTGGTCGAGGCCGGCACGCTCGAGCGGGTCGCGACGGTCGACGAGGTCGCGCGCGTGGTCGAATTCTTCGCCGGGCCGCTCGGCGCGTTCATCTCGGGTCAGGCGCTGCGGGTCGACGGCGGTACCCAGTGCTGGCCGGGGTGAGCCGCTCGCCCCCGCAGAATGGGTATGCGCTGAGCCCAAGAGCGGTCGGGCCGGATTGCCGGACCCGACCATGGCCGCGCGGCGAAGGCTAGTTGCCGAGGCCCTCCTTTAGCTTCGCCTCGATCCCGCTCAGGTTGAACGAGGCTGGCTCCTGGCTCGGCGGATAGTCCTTCATGGTCTGCAGGAACTTCGCCGCCAGCGCCTGGATCGGCACGATCACGAAGACGCGCTCGAGGAACCAGTCGTTGTAGGTGTTCGAGTTGTGCTGGGCCTTCTCGAACGGGTCGCGCCGCAGGTTGAACAACAGCGGCACCCGCAATTCGACGAACGGCTCGCGCCACACCTCGAATGCCTGGGCCCGGTTTTCCAGGAAGACCACCTTCCAGTCGTCGTAGCGCGCCGCGACGATCTGGCCGTCGTCGTTGACGTACCAGAACTCGTGCCGGGGCGACTGGTCGGCCTTGCCTGCCAGATAATCCAGCTGGTTGTAACCATCGATGTAGTTGCGGTAGTTGCGGCCGTTCAGCTCGACCCCCTCGCGCAGCTGCGCGGCGATGTCGGGGTTGCCGGCGATCGCGGCGAAGGTCGGCAGCCAGTCCTCGTGCGCGACGATGCCGTTCAGCGTCTTGCCCGCAGGAAAGTGGCCCGGCCAACGCACGAAGGCCGGCACGCGGTAGGCACCTTCCCAGTTCGAGTTCTTCTCGCTGCGGAACGGCGTGTAGCCCGCGTCCGGCCAAGTGTTGAAGTGCGGGCCGTTGTCGGTCGAGTACAGCACCACCGTGTTGTCGGCGATGCCAAGCTGGTCGAGCAGCTCCAGGAGCTCGCCCACGTTCATGTCGTGCTCGACCATGCCGTCGTGATACTCGTCGCCGCTCGGACCCGAGATGCCGGTGTGCTCCGCGCGCACGTGGGTGCGAAAGTGCATGCGCGTGGCGTTCCACCAGACGAAGAACGGCTCGTCTGCCTTGACCGCGTCGGTGATGAACCGCTTGGCTTCCGCCAGCGTCTCGTCATCGACCGTCTCCATCCGCTTCCTGGTCAGCGGCCCGGTGTCCTCGATGCGCTGGGTGCCGTCGGGATTGGCCCAGGCATGGATCACGCCGCGCGGGCCGAACTGCTCGCGGAACGTCTTGCCGTTCGCCAGCACCCTGTCGCCCGGATAGTCGCGGTTCTCCGGCTCCTCCTCGGCGTTCAGGTGGTAGAGGTTGCCGAAGAACTCGTCGAAGCCGTGCATGGTCGGCAGGTGCTCGTCGCGGTCGCCCTGGTGGTTCTTGCCGAACTGGCCGGTGGCGTAGCCCTGGCTCTTCAGCACCGTCGCCATGGTGACGTCGCTCGCCTGCCAACCCTGCGCGGCGCCGGGCAGGCCGACCTTGGTCATGCCGGTGCGGACCGGCACGTTGCCGCCGATGAAGGCGGCGCGCCCTGCGGTGCAGCTCTGTTGGCCGTAGTAGTCGGTGAAGCTCAGGCCCTGGTCCGCGATGCGGTCGATGTTCGGCGTCTGGTAGCCCATCATGCCGCGGTTGTTGTGGCTGATGTTCCAGGTGCCGATGTCGTCGCCCCAGATCACCAGGATGTTCGGCTTCGCCTGCTCCTGAGCGGCCAGTGGCGAGGTCGCCAAGACCAGCGCCGCCGTTCCGATCAGAACGGCCCGCCTGAGATCGGACATCTCCCCCTCCCCTGAAGTTGCCGGACGTGGTTGAGGTGCCTTAAGGACCCTCCAGCCCCGCCCCGCGCTTTAGCAGCTTACCGCCCTGTGCATGCCGGCAGGCGACCGGCCAGCCTTGGCCAAGCGTGACTTCGGCGCAGTACTCGCCGAGCTCCTTCGCAGCCCACCACCGCCCAGGCATAAAGCGGTTCCCGTGCAGCAGCGCCGTCACCCCTGCGCTGGGTCCAGGCTGTGGCCGGCACAGCCATGCCGACGCCGCGCGCTTGCGATCCGAATTGGCCCTGCGCATCCACGTTTCGGTGTCCCCTGCCTCTCCGGTCGGGACGCGACCGGGGCCGCAGCGCTCCTGCGATCTTATCCTGCCACCCACCGAAACCGTCCTTGATGTACACCGAATGCCCCGGTCAAGCTAACATCGGATCGATCCAGCGATTGACCAGTCTGAGGCGTTCAGGTGCCCAAATCTTTTGACCTCGCGCCGCTTGATGCGGTGGGCTGGCTCGCGCAGCAGCCGCCTGCGTTTCGGGGCTGGGCGGCTGCGACCGGACGTTGGCGCCGCTATCGGGAGGGCCAGGTCCTCTATGACGCGGGCGATCCATCCGACGGGCTGTACGGGCTGGCGGACGGCGCCTTGGACATCACGTTTCCCCTGGTGGCTGAGGAGCCGGTGACCCTGCATCGCGCCGAGGTCGGCTTCTGGATCGGGGACAGCGCGCTGCTCGCGCAGGAGCCGCGCGCCGTATCGGTCCACGTTGCCGCGCCGAGCCGGGTGTTGTTCATCGCTGGCGGCGCCGTGCGCGCGATGCTTGCGGAGCGGCCCGAGCACTGGCGCGCCTTCTACCTGCTCAGCCACACCAACGCGGTCACCGCGGTCAACCTGCTGGCCGAGGTTCTGGCGCTGACCGTGACCGCGCGTGTGGCGCGGCGGTTGCTTCGCCTCGCCGACGGCGACGGCGTGGTCAGCGTTACCCAGACCGACCTGGCAAAGCTCGTCGGGGTCGCGCGCGCGACGCTGCAACGCGCCTTCGAGGAGCTCGCGGAGGCGCACGCGATCGAGACGGGTTATGGCAGCGTAAAGATCACCGATCGCGCCTCGCTCGAGCGCTACATCAATCGGCAGTAGGCGCCGACCGTGCGGCCACGACGGATCTCGCGCGCCGCATCCTGCGCGCGGGCGACCGCCGCTCAGCCGCGGCCGATGAACGGCATCTTGGTCGCCATGATCGTGATGAACTGGACGTTGGTCTCGAGCGGCAGATCGGCCATGTGGACCACGGCGCGCGCGACGTGGTTCACGTCCATCAGGGGTTCCACCCTGGTCGAGCCGTCCGCCTGCGGCACGCCCTTGGCCATGCGCGCCGCCATCTCGGTCGCGGCGTTGCCGATGTCGATCTGGCCGCACGCGATGTCGAAGGGCCGGCCGTCGAGCGAGATCGTGCGGGTCAGGCCGGTGATCGCGTGCTTGGTCGCGGTATACGGCGCCGAGCCGGGCCGCGGCACGTGCGCCGAGATCGAGCCGTTGTTGATGATCCGGCCGCCCTGCGGGCGTTGCTCGCGCATCACGCGGAACGCCTCGCGCGCGCAGAAGAACGCGCCGGTCAGATTGATGTCGACCACCTTCTGCCACTGCTCGTCCGTGAGATCGCCGAACACGGTCCCCGGCACGCCGACGCCGGCGTTGTTGAACAGGACCTCGACGCGGCCGAACTGGTCCTTGACCTTGGCGAACAGCGCTCGGACGGACTCGGAGTTGCTGACATCCGTGGGTACGGCGAGCGCGCGGCTCTTGGCCTCGCCAGCCTGAGTGGCGGTCTCGTCGAGCGGCTCCGGGCGGCGCCCGGCGAGACCGACCGAATAGCCCGCCTCGAGAAGCGCCAGCGCGGCCGCCCGGCCGATGCCCGATCCGGCGCCCGTGACGATCGCGACCTTGCTCATGACGCGTGCCTCCCCCCGTTGCTCGTCCGCGCGCAAGCTACGTCCGGCCCGCGCGCCTGTGAAGCCCTCGGGCTGAGGGACTTTGCCCGCCAGGCGACATGAGCTCCCCCATTGGGGCCCATGCCCCGGCCGCCGATCATCGACTGTGATGGCGGGACTCGTCCCCTTGACGCGCCCCCGTCCCCGGTCCACGAGGAAGGTCCACGCGTCGCACATCTGGCGCGGGTACCCTGGCCGGAGAGGCAAGATGTCGGTCGAGATCGCGGCAATCGGCGTGCAGCGCCCGTTCGTGCTCGAGGCGCTCGAGCGCGAGTTCACGGTGCACAAGGTGTGGGAGGAAGCGGACCGGGTCGCGGCGGTGCGGCCGGTAGCCGACCGCGTGCGCGGCGCGATCACCAATGCCATGTCGGGCCTGTCGGCGGAGATGATCGCGGCGCTGCCGCAGCTCGAGATCTGCGCGATCATGGGCGTCGGGCTGGAGACCACCGACCTCGAGGCGGCCAGGGAGCGTGGCATCGTCGTGACCACCACGCCGGTGCTGTACGACGACGTCGCGGATCTCGCCGTGATCCTCGCGCTGTGCGCCTGCCGGCGCATCGTCGAGGCCGATCGTTTCGTGCGCGCGGGGCGCTGGCTGCAGGGGCGGATCGCGCCGGCGCACAAGTTCTCGGGCAAGCGCGCGGGCATTCTCGGGCTCGGCCGGATCGGCACGGCGCTGGCGCCGCGCCTGCAGGCATTCGGGCTGAGCATCGGTTACTACGATCCCCTGCCCAAGCAGGGCATTTCCTGGCGGGGCTACGATTCGCCGCTCGCGCTCGCGCGCAACTCCGACATCCTGTTCCTGTCCGCCGCCGGCGGAGCGGGGCGCGGCCACATCGTCACTGGCGAGATTCTGGATGCGCTCGGCCCGCAGGGCATTTTCGTCAACGTCGCGCGCGGCTGGCTGGTCGACGAGGCGGCGCTGGTGCGCGCGCTTACGGAAGGCCGGCTCGGCGCCGCGGGTCTCGATGTGTTCGAGAACGAGCCCGAGGTGCCGGAAGCGCTGTTCGCGCTCGACAATGTCGTGCTGACACCGCACATCGCGAGCAATACCGAGGAGACCATGCGCGCCATGGGCCAGTGCGTGGTCGACAACATTCGCTCCTGGTTCGCCGGCAAGGGCGCGCTGAATCCGGTGACGTGAGGCCGGCCGACCGCGGCACATAGGGTTCGCGCGAGCCGCGAGCAGGCTGAGCTGCGCCCGCTCGCCTCCGGAGCCCGCAGCGGCGCCGCCGGTCACGCTTGACGCACCGCTCTCCCCGCCACACCTGAGGCAGGGGGAAGGAACCTGTGATGGACAAGAAGGCGAATTTCAATGCCTGGTACATCGTCGCCGCCGTGCTCGGCATGCTGGTGCTCCAGGGGATCTTGCAGCAGGCGCAACAGACGGAGCCGCTGCCGTACAGCCAGTTCCGGCAGTACCTCGAACAGGGCAAGATCGACGATCTGCTGATCACCGAGACCCGCATCACCGGCAAGATCAATAATCCGGGAGAGGGCGAGCCGAGCGGCTTCGTGACCACGCGGATCGATCCGGCGTTCGCTCAGGAGCTGGAGAAGCACGGCGTCACGTTTCGCGGTGGCAGCGATCAGAACTTCTTCACCACGCTCCTGTCCTGGGTGCTGCCGGCGCTGATCTTTTTCGGCATCTGGATCTTCCTGCTCCGGCGCATGGCGGCGGGCGGCATGGGCGCGGGCGGCCTGATGTCGATCGGCAAGAGCCGGGCCAAGATCTACGTCGAGAAGGATACCAAGACCACGCTCGCCGACGTGGCCGGGGTCGATGAGGCCAAGGCCGAGGTGCAGGAGATCATCGATTTCCTGAAGGACCCGAAAGGCTACGGCGTGCTCGGGGCACGCCTGCCGCGCGGCGTGCTCCTGATCGGCCCGCCCGGCACCGGCAAGACCCTGCTCGCGCGCGCCGTCGCGGGCGAGGCGGGGGTCACGTTCCTGTCGATCAGCGGCTCCGAGTTCGTCGAGATGTTCGTCGGGGTCGGCGCGGCGCGCGTGCGCGACCTGTTCGAGCAGGCGCGCAAGATGGCGCCCTGCATCATCTTCATCGACGAGCTGGACGCGCTCGGCCGCGCGCGCGGCCTCGGCCCCATGGCCGGCGGCCACGACGAGAAGGAGCAAACCTTGAACCAGCTCTTGGTCGAGCTGGACGGCTTCGATCCGAGCCAGGGCATCATCTTGCTCGCCGCGACCAATCGGCCCGAGATCCTCGACCCGGCGCTGCTCCGGCCCGGTCGCTTCGACCGCCAGATCCTGGTCGATCGCCCGGACAAGCAGGGCCGCATCCAGATCCTCGAGGTACATGCCCGGAAGATCAAGCTCGCGCCCGACGTCAGCCTCGAGCATGTCGCCGCGCTCACGCCGGGGTTCACCGGGGCGGATCTGGCCAATTTGGTCAACGAGGCGGCGCTGCTCGCGACCCGCCGGCGCGCGCAGGCGGTGACCATGGACGACTTCAATCAGGCGATCGAGCGGCTGATCGCCGGGCTGGAGAAGAAGAACCGCCTGCTCAATCCCCGCGAGCGCAAGGTGGTCGCCTATCACGAGCTCGGCCACGCCCTGATCGCGCTCACGCTGCCGGGCGTCGATCCGGTGCACAAGGTCTCGATCATCCCGCGCGGCGTCGGCGCGCTCGGCTACACCCTGCAACGGCCGATCGAGGACCGGTTCCTGATGACCGTCGAGGAGCTGGAGAACAAGATGACCGTGCTGCTCGGCGGCCGCGCCGCGGAACAGTTGGTATTCGGCGAGATCTCGACCGGCGCCGCCGATGACCTGATGAAGGTGACCGAAATCGCGCGCAGCATGGTCACCCGATACGGCATGGACCCGGCGCTCGGCCAAGCTGCGTACGAGACCGAGCGCGGCAGCTTCCTCGGCCAGCCGATCGAGGGCGGCGGGCGGCGCTTTTCCGAGGACACCGCGCGCGAGATCGACGTCGCGGTGCGCGAGCGGATCGAGCGGACCTATCAGAGAGCCCTTGACATCCTGCGCGCCCGCCGCGGCGAGCTGGAGAGCCTGGCGAAAAAGCTCCTGGAGAAGGAGACGCTGACCGCGGACGAGTTGCCGCGCCCGAGCCCGCCGCCCGAGGCCAAGGCGGCGTGACGGCGCGCAGGGCAGCTGCCCGACCGAGGAGCGACTCGCGGCGGCGTAGCGGGCCGCGCTCTCGCCCGATCCCCGAGCAGAGGACATGGGAGGTGGCGCTGCCGACGCGGACGCGCCGCTGCCCGTCTCTCCGCCTCGATACGGGTGCGCCGAAGTCAACCGATTCATGCCTCGGGCCTTCTTTGGGTTCGTTTGGTTGCGCGCACCAGGTTTGCGATGTTCGTGCGGGTTGCCGCCGACCGGCGCCGGCGGATGCCCGGCCCATGAGGTCGCGCCGTCCGTGCGTGCTGTCGGCGTGTTCCCGACTGTCCGGTTAACGTTCCATCAACCATTGGCGTCCAGTCTGGCTGGGCTCAATCGTCCATGTGACCGTGGGAATCCGTCCGCGGCACAGGCCCGACCGGCCAAGCCCGCCAGGGCGAGGGCCAGATCGAGCTTGCCGGACCAGAAGGGAGCGGCGGCTTGGTGACTTCGGACCGTTGATTCCAAGTGCGTTCTCAGGTTCGTTCGGTTGCGCCTCCCGCCGGGGCAAGAGGGACAACGCGGCGGCTGATGACCTCGGACCGTTGATTCCAAGTGCGTTCTCAGGTTCGTTTGGTTGCGCCTCCCGCCGGAGCAAGAGGGGCAACGCGGCGCTTGGTGACTTCGGACCGTTAATTCCGAACTCTTTCTCGGGTTCGTTTGGTTGCGCCTCCCGCCGGAGCAAGAGGGACAACGCGGCGGCTTGATGAGTTCGGACCGTGGATGCCAAACGGTTTCCTGGGTTCGTTCGGTTGCGCCTCCCGCCGGGGCAAGAGGGACAACGCGGCGACTGATGACCTCGGACCGTGGATGCCAAACGGTTTCTCGGGTCCGTTGGGGCGCGGCTCCCGCCGGGGCAAGAGGGACAACGCGGCGGCTTGGTGAGTTCGGACCGTGCATTCCAAACGGTTTCTTGGGTTCGTCTGGTTTTCTGAGGTGATCACGAGGCGCGCTTTTCCTTTCGCCGGGACCAGCCGGGAGCTTAGCCGAATCTAGGAATTTCGTCCAGCTGGTGTTCGAGACGCGCGGCCAAGGTGAGCCGCCACCTCCCAGGAATCGACGCGCAGAGCCGGAAGCTCTAGGTTTGTCGCCCGAGCGTTTCTGATGCTGATCGGCTTGATACCGTCTAGATTGAAAGCGATCCTTTGTTGCGCATCTGGGATTGTAAGAGGCCTGAATTGGGCGGTTTCGCTCAAAAGCTTCCTACCTGACCACCCGCTGGTCCTCGCGGGCGTCGGCCTTCTCCTGTTCTTCGCTCTGCTGCGCGCCGTCCTCAAATCCAAGGTGATGCCGAGGTGAGTTAGAGCACGGGCGGCAGGGCGCTACTGTCGCTGCTGCGGTACGGCTTCGTGGTCGCGCTGGTGGTCATTGTTCTCGGTGTTGCGTTGGCTTTCTATCAGACACAACAGACGACCGTTGATGCCGATCAGATCATCCGCCTGCCAGCCCGACCGAGGCACTCACGCCAGGTCGCTCGGATGCCGCGGGCGCGATTGCGCCTGCGCCTTGGCGGGCTCCGCGGGAGTGGCATCCAGCGCGTCCAGCAGCGCGCGCTCGAGGACGCCGGTCGAGCGGCAGGGCTGGGTGAACGGCAGATTGCTGTAGTCCAACTGCTGCTCGGTGAAGCGCGCGAGCGGCTGCACCTCGGTGCCTGCGGCGCCCTGACGCACCGTGACCTCCAGGCTCAGATCGCGGCTGATCGGGCTGGCGCGGCTCGGCGAGGGACTGTTCATGCTCGGATCGCTTACCCATGCGCGCTCGCAATCGGCCCAGACGGCGTCCTGGTAGTGTCTGCGCTCGGCTTCGATCACGCCGGTTGCGGGATCGGCCCTGGTGACGGTGATGCCGTTCGCCTGGAGAAAGCGTTGGACGCGCTCCCACACCACCGCCCTGTCCTCGGCGTACGTCCGGGCCCGCTCGACATCGTACGACTTCGGCTCGCGCGGCGCGCAGGCCGCACAGAAGAGGATCAGGCCAACCCCCAGCAGCCAGGGTCGACGCATCGCGCCCTCCCTTCGCCTTCACGATCTGGCGCGCGCGACCGCAGTTTCATTCCCGGCGATCGCCACCGCTTCGGGCCAGCGCCAGGTCAGGCCGGCAACTGCGCCGAGATCTGAAACGCCTGCATCGGCGCGCTGATCGGGCCCGATCCGAACTGCCTCGAGAGGCTCGCAGCGACCGCCGTCGCGACCTCCTCGAGGCCGGGCGAGCCGCGCTCCGTGATCTGGTTGCCAGCGGCGATCCGGCGACGAGCGCCAGCGCGACATGACGCGCCTCCGGCGCGTGGCTCGCGCGCGGCTGGACGGTGACGTCGATCGTGCCGAAGCCGGCTGCCTGCAGGTCACGCACGATCCTCGAGAGGTCGTGCCAGGAGTACGGGACCTCGAGAACGCGCGGCGGATCGTCCGGAAAGAGTCCGCGACCGCCTCGTGCACCGCCTGGCGGAGGACGTTCCGTTCCAGCCTGTCCCACACGTTGAACGCGAACCGGCCGCCCGGCTTCAGCACCCGCGCGGCTTCGCGCATGCCCTTGGCCTTGTCGGAAAAGAACATCACGCCGAACTGGCAGATCACGGCGTCGAACGCGCCGTCGGCAAAGGGCAGCTCGGTGGCATCCGCCTGGCGGTACTCGATGCCGGCGCGCTCGCCGACGACCTGGCGCGCGCGCTCGACCATCGCCGGCGCCAGATCGGTGATCGTGAGCCGGACCTCGCCCGGAAGCCGCTCTCGCAGATGCCTGGTGACCGCGCCGGTGCCGCAGGCGGTTTCCAGCACCGCCCCGCCTGGTGGCACGTCGAGCCTCGATGTCAGGTCGGCGGCATAGTCGGCAAACAGCAGCGGCACCATGTAGCGCTCGTAATTCTCCGGAATCGAGCCGCCGAAATTGGGTAAGGGCTGTTCGCTCATGACGTCGGGCTCCCTCCCTTCCGTCAGGGTCAGCCATCCGTCTCAGGTGGGCATCGATCTTCCGGACCGAAAGATGAGGCGGCCCTCCCTGGGGCGGAGGCAGGAACCTGGCGCGAACACTTGGTTGTGGAGAAATCGTGACAACTCGACCGTTGCCCGGTTCGTCCGGCATTCTCCTCGGCTGCTCGCGCGTCACGGAGCACTGTCGGGTTCGTTCGGTCGTTTGCCGCCGGCGCCGGGGCATGGCTGCACGATCGGGTTCGTTTGGCCATCATGCGGCGGGCGGAAGCTACGGTGCTGGCACGGCTCGCTGGGCTCGTTCGGTACACGGGTTGGCATGGCGAACAGGCGTCGTCGGGATTCGTTTGGTAATCATGCGGCCGGTGATCCGATGTGCGGCCCCGGGCCGCTGGGTTCGTTCGGCACGGGTCCGTCGGCCTGGGCGGACCAGGTCGTCGGTTCGTTTGGCGAGTTCAGGGGATGAGGATGCCAGGCGGAGAGCATGAGCCGAGCAAGATAGCGGATTTGAGGAATTTTTTCCAGGCGACCGGGACGGCGGTAACGGCGTGTTAGCACTTTACCGTTAACCCTCTCTTCGGGTGGTCCATTGGACCCTGGGAATCCGTGGCCGCGACGGGCCAGGAGCCAAAGACACGGGAGGCGATGCGCGGCCATCCGTTGGACGGGCGGATCGAGGATCTGGAGGCGGTGGCGCGAAGCTCGGCATCACACATCCGCCAACCCTGCTGGCAGCCATGTGTCCTTCACGCGTCATGGGAGTGCGAGAGGCTGCAAGCGTACCGGCCGGCCGATCCAGCCGGACGGGGGTTTGTGCCTTCCGGCGGCGGTGCGAGGGACAGCATGATCCCAGACGTGCCCTATCGCCTCACCACTTGGCCGGCCGAGGACGAGGGCGGCTGCTGACTGATTGAGCTTCCCGATCCTCCCGGCTGCATGTCGGACGGGGCGACGATCGAGGAGACGATCACCAATGGCCCGACGCCATGCGCGGCTGGATCGAGCCGATGCGCGCCCAGGGGCGTCCGGTCCCCGCACCGACCCGCTCCGCGGCAGCTTGAGCCCCTCGCCGAGGCGGGCGGGCCTAGTCCCAAGGAACATAGTCTTCCACAAAAGGCATACGACTCCGTTCTGGATTTCTCATGTCCGCTAACAGACACATCAACCCAGAGTAACCCTTGTACAACCCAGGACTCGACAATCCTCGGATGTCTGAGCCGAGTTCGCACGCTCGATCCAGATACCCAGATTGACGCGTTGCCCGGAACAAGGCAAGGTACGCGTACGCTATGCCCACCCCACCGCAACAGAGTGTGCCATTCGTATCAACACGTCCACGGAGCGTGTGCTCGACTTCAAGAGCGTATTCGATGTAACGATCGGATCGAAGCTGCGAGCTTAGCTCGGTCCACAGTTGCATGTGCCCCGCAAGACCATTGCACCATCCCGTCCAAACTTCGTTTGACTTAGATGTTCTCGCGTACCTAAGATGATGATACGAGTCCATGCGGATCGATTTTTCAAATTCAGCTAGAACTAGCTGAAACGTTTCATTTTCCAAAGGATCCAGTCCCACGGCACACGAACCCGCCGAAATCGTGTAGAGCATACCGGCGAGTCCGTGAGCCATTCCGAGGTAAATCTCCTGGCGATTAGCGAGGTATAGATCGACATATTGTTTCGCGGCCGCGGACAGTCGATGTAGCCGTGACCTCGTCAGAGCGCCCGCTCTCTCGGAAAGCCCGCGGTCTATCTTCCTAAGGACTTCAGTGAACAGGGCTAGGCAAAGGATCTCACCAGCCGCTCCAATCGAGAGTTCCGCAAGAGGAAGCGGTGACCCCTCCTCCACGGCTTGAAACGCGGCGAGGCAGGCCGGATCGTCACCCACCGCGTGAGCAACCGCGGCCTGCGCATAGCGAACGCCCAATGTCCCGAAATGAAGGGAACGTTCAATGCCCACAGGTTTGCCACCCGTCATGCCCTCAGTCCAAAACGCTGTTGAAAGGTGACTCCAAGCATCTGCGCGCTTTGCCCACATGCCGGCCAGCGCCAGCGCCTCTGCATCGCGTAGTGCATTGCTTACGCGTAGGAGCGTTGCTGCTACTCCCGCCGCACCATAGTGTGCAGAGCACAATGGTTGACCAAACAGGCCTTCTTCTATTGGTCCGCCCGGCCTCGCATTTTTGATATACTCCCGCGCCACATCGTCGATTCTCGGGGCTACTTTTGCCACTGCCACTCCGACCTGCTCACCCTCCTGCTCTCCTAGCTCGGCCCGAGCCGCCATCACAAATTCCGTAAAAAACTCATCCACATCCCGAAATCGGCTCGCTGGGTGCTTGGAAAGCGCCCGCCTTACAACTCTCTCAACCGCCCAAAGCCCCAAAACACCACGGGCGGAAAATGGCAGAGGCGCTCCAAACTTCACCAGTTCGGCCACTCGGGAAAGGTCCAGAGGAAAATCCGCATATTGCTGTCCCGTCAAAATCTCGTAAAGTACCGCCGCAATCATGAACTGCTCACCCAGAAGAGACGGCGCCCGTGGACCGACCATCGACAGCGATTCCCAATATTCCGGTTCCATGTATTGCTCGATACCAATCCGTTTACATGCGCCAGATGGCGCATCTCCGATAAACCACGCGTCACCGAAATCGACAAGTTTGACGGCCAAGTCCTCGGTAATCATCAGGTTGCCCGGATGCACATCCGCGTGCAGAGTGCCAGAGCGGTGAAGATGTCCATATGCTTCAAGTACTCTCTCTGCCAATTTACAACGGTCCCTCACCGGGGTTCGCTCTTTATACGATAGAGTCAACAACTCGCGAAGCGAAGTGCCTCCTACGAACTCCATCAGTATGAACCAATATTCTCTAGTCTCTCCGACCTCGATAAGGCAGGGTAGTGATGCATGTGCCACACGAGAGTAGATTGAAGTTTCCCGCTCGTGCTGCGCCAGACGCCTCTGGCTGTCCTTAGTACGAATCTTTAGTGCGCGAATAACCCCATCGTGCTGGACCCGGTATAGAGCGCTATCTTCCAGGATTTGAATCCTGCCGAGGACATGGTTACCAGCGATGCAGTCACCTATCATTATCGGCACCGCTCGCGAGTCATTCGCCTCTGTGGCAGGCACGAGAACTCTGTCATCGACCAGCCTATGTACCGCCTCAGCCACGTTCCGCACCGCATCGTCAACGGCCAAATTCATTTCTCTTGTGATCGCAAGCAAGGCTTCGCCGACGTTCTTGTCTTCAGAGAGCAGTTCAACTAGGCGGGCCGTTCCCGCTCCCACGACCTTTGCGCGCGTCCTGCCTCCTTTGAAAAAAATGATGCTGTCGCCGGGGTCGGCTTCGATGCGAGCTCTGATGCGAAAGGGCAGCTCTGGCAACGGCCTCAAATACGCCCCTGGCCGCAACCGTAGCTTAAGTTTAGCGATGTTCGTGATTTCCATGGGCGAGTCCTGTGGGTCAGTTTAGAACTCTAGCAACTCGCTGCGATACGGCTTCAAGGTCACCTAGTGGAAGTTTCCAGCGAAATGGATCAAACCCCAAACTCTGCAGTGGCAAAGCTAATCGGCGCCAGTCTGCTCCCCTTGCATCTACGATTCCTCTCTCGTTACCCAGTTCGGCGGCTATGAACGCACAGATAGATGTCCGCCAACTTGTTGCGGTGGTCCCAAAAAGGCTGGGCTCTGGGTCTATGCCCAAGGAGATATGTGGACTTTCAGTACAGGAAAAACTAAAAGGCGTGACATGAGGAGTTAAATCCTTCAGAACGGATCCAGCTCCCTGAGCAAACCGCACTTGATCGACGCTATGGGCAAAATAAACGCAGAACTTGTCAGGTCTTCTAAGATCCAAGACGCTCGCTGGGAGCTTCCAGGCCACAGCAGCAGACCGCGCAATCGAGGCAGACAGGGCTGCTATTGCCTGTGGAACGTGCATGGGCTCCACATTGACGTAGACTTTGTAGCGACCGTGACCGCTGAGTCTCGAGCCTCGACGTTTCCAATGATACCATCCAGCCGCGACGGAAGGTCCGACCCAACCTAGTTCAGAAGAGAAGGAGGCGCCTAGCTCGACGATGAGGTGATCGTATTCTCCCTGCAAAAGTGGGCAAGGCGTACCCGCAGAGTAACGGTTATAAAAGTACAGGGTTCTCGTCAATTCCGCTGCCGACATGATACCCGAACTAGCCGCAAGCTCAACGGCACGCCACGAACTCTCTGCAATCGCATTCTCAGCGAAGTTTGCGGAGTCGACGAATAGACCCAATTTTGAAATTGCCCTGTCTCCAGATAGCCATTCGCTCCCCAATTGAACTTCACAAATACCGTCCCAAATGAGCATTAGAAAGTCAGGGTTATGTGCGAGATAAGATGAAGTAGATGCGGGGTCCATCATCCGAAAATGGGAGATCCTGGCGGCGAACTCCTCTTTAGTTTCGAAGAAAACACGAAGATATCGTGGGTTTTAAAAATTGTCGAAGATAAAGAAGTTTGGACTCTTTGAAATATTGCGAAGGCTGACAACTGTACGAATCCGACTAGGCGCCTCCGACGCATCGAATATCTTGGCACGGGTGGAGGCCCTTAAGTCCATGCTGAGGCGAATATTCGTATTTTACTTTAGATCCTTGCGACGCTTGCGAAGTTCTGTGAGGGCAGAGTTTAGCTTTTTCTCAAGATGATCGAGATCCTCGGCAGTTCGAGGCTCTGCCGAGCGCTGCAATCCGCTGTTCCTGTGCCTCTACTTCAGCAAGCCTCTCTTGCAAATCAGCCTTTAACGCGCCCAAGGCAGCGCGGTAATGCTCAGGGCGACCAAACCCGACGTGCCCGAGCACGTTAATGCCGGGCGTGAGTTGCTCAAGCGCGTGGTGGATAGATGTAGGGAGTCAACCCGAGTCGGGCGCCGGTGGGCTCTGGTGTGGGGCATCTGGACCCGCTACAGCTACAGCGGGTGCAATCCGTGCATCCACCGCTGGCCTCCGTGCACGATGCTGCCGGGCAGGTGTCGAACTGCGGGGTCCAGTCCTCACCGATATCCGATATGATAAGGTCCCCGATCTTGAAGCGCATAGGGTAGTCCTCCCCACGGCGCAAGCGCCAGAATTATCCTGTAACGCTCACACTGGCTGCCGCGACGCTACCTCAACGTTGGGAAAGGCGCAATACCCTCAACCGAGTTTCTGACCGCTTCGGATGCGCGCCGAGCTCAAGGGGAACGCGCCGGTGCGACTAGGAGCCGATCCTCGGCTGCTGCGCGGGGCAAACATCGAAGACGACGGTCCGATCCCTGTCCTCTCGCCTTGCGCACAGCTCCCTCCAAACAACGCATTTCAGATTACCCTCTATCCAATTGAGACGGCGTGGTTCTTAGTTCCCCCCCGAAACGGACGCGGGGTCTGAACCAGGACCGCACGCACGGGATGCGCTGCGGGGCTGGCTTCGCGCGGATCCGCTAGAACCCCACGCGGTCGCCGCCTTTGAGGCCGAGCCAGGCGCGGGCTTCGTCGGGGGTCGCGGGCTCGAGCGAGAGGGCCTCCAGGATGCCGCGGATCTTTTTGACCTGGTCGGCGTTGGAGCGGGCGAGCTCGCCCTTGCCGAGATAGATGCTGTCCTCGAGGCCGACCCGGACGTTGCCGCCCATGATCGCGCCGATCGTGCCAAGCCGCATCTGATGGCGCCCGGCCGCGAGGATCGAGAACAGGTACTGGCCGCCGAACAGCCGGTCCGCCGTGCGCTTCATGTGCATCAGGTCCTCGGTATCGGTGCCGATGCCGCCGAGGATGCCGAAGATCAGCTGGACGAACAGCGGCGGCTTGACCAGGCCGCGATCGAGCATGTGCGCGAGGTTGTACAGGTGGCCGACGTCGTAGCACTCGAACTCGAAGCGCGTGCCGTAGCCCTCGCCGACCTCCTTCAGGATATACTCGATGTCCTTGTAGGTGTTGCGGAAGATGAAGTCGCGCGAGCGCTCGAGCGCCGCCGGCTCCCACTCGTGCTGCCAACTCTTGTAGCGCTGCAGCATCGGGTAGAGGCCGAAGTTCATCGAGCCCATGTTGAGCGAGCACATCTCGGGCTGGGCGCGGCGCGCGGCGGCGAGGCGCTCGTCCAGGCTCATGCCGTGGCCGCCGCCCGTGGTGATGTTGACCACCACGTCGGACGCCTGCTTGATCACCGGCAGAAAGCCCATGAACACCTCGGGATCGGGCGTCGGGCGGCCGTCCTTGGGGTCGCGCGCGTGCAGATGCACGATCGCCGCGCCCGCCTCCGCGGCGCCGAGCGCGCCGTCCGCGATCTGCTGCGGCGTGATCGGCAGGTGCGGGCTCATCGTCGGCGTGTGGATCGAGCCGGTGACGGCGCAGCTGATGATCACCTTGTCGGCGGGCTTGCTCGTTACGGCGGGCATGACGTTCACTCCCCGATCTGTTCGGCGGCCTGGCGTTTCTGGGCGGCAAGGGCCATCAGGCGGCGGTCGCGCCAGACGCTGCGCTCGGCGAGGCCCTCGGCGGGCAGGGCGGCGCGCCGCTCATCCTCGAGCTGGCGCAGCAGCGCGTCGCCGGTCCAGTCCAGGGCCCCGTGCTCCTGCTCGATCGCCTGATAGAGCGGCCCGTAGCGGCGCAGATAGTCGGCGATGCCGCCCGGCGCGTTGAGGTCGATGGTCTCGAACGGCCCCATGAACGACCAGCGCAGGCCGATGCCGTCTCTGATCGCGACATCGACATCGGCGGCCGAGGCGACGCCGTCCGCCACCATGCGCAAGGCCGCGCCGAGCAGCGCCGCCTGCATGCGATTGGCGACGAAGCCCTGAACCTCCTTCTGCAGGCGGATCGGCGCCTGGCCGGCGCGGAGCATGAGGTCGTGGGTGCGCTCGACCACCGCGGGGTCGGTCCAGGGCGCGGGGCACAGCTCGACCAGGGGCGTGACATAGGGCGGGTTGATCGGATGAGCGACGAGGCAGCGCCGGCGGCCCGCGAGATGCTCGGTGAAGCTGGACGCCGGGATGCCCGAGGTCGAGCTCGCGAGGATCGCATCCGGCGCGGCGAGGCGGTCGAGCGCGCTGAACACCTCGCGCTTCACCTCGACCCGCTCGGGCGTGCTCTCCTGGACGTAGGCGGCGCCGTCGAGCGCCTCGGCCAGCCCGATGACGTAGCCGATCCGGCCGGCGATGGCGGGCGGATCGCTCACCAGGCCGAGGCCGGCGAGGTCGTGCAGGCGGGCGGCGATCGCATCGCGCGCCTGCTTCAGCGCGGCGGGCTCGGCGTCGTACAGCATGACGTCGTGGCCGGTGCGCGCGAACACGATCGCCCAGGCCTGACCGATCAGGCCGCCGCCCACGAGCGCGATCCGTTCCATGGCGCCTCCCCCAAGGCTGCGCGGTACCTGGGCACCATAGCCATTCCCTTGGGCTTGCGACAGGGGCGGCGATGGCATGGCGCCCTGACCGGGTGGTTCTGCCGCGATGACGCGCGGCGGGTCGGCTGCTAAGCATCCGAGCGATGCGCGGTGTCTTGAAGTCCACGGCGCGCCCGGGCGCGCACCTGCCCGCCTCCCTGCGCGGCGCGCTCTGGATGGCCGCGGCGGCGACCGCGTTCGCGCTCATGATCACCTTGGTCCGGCAGCTCACCGACGGCCTGCATCCGCTCCAGATCGTGTTCTTCCGCACCGCGTTCGGCCTCGCGGCGATGCTGCCCTGGCTGCTCCGCCAGGGCTTCGGCGTGCTGCGCACCGAGCATCTGCGCCGCCACCTGCTGCGCGCGCTCATCGCGATCCTCGCCATGGTCGGCTGGTTTACGACCTTGTCCCTGATGCCGCTCGCCGAGGCGACCGCGCTCAGCTTCACCGCGCCCCTGTTCACGAGCGTGCTCGCGGTACTCGTGCTCGGGGAGGTGATGCGGGCGCGCCGCTGGATCGCGGTCGCGATCGGCTTCGTCGGCGCGCTGATCATCGTGCGGCCGGGCTTTGCCGCGATCCAGCCGGCGGCGCTGCTCGCGATCGGGACCGCCGCGATCTGGGCCTTCTCCACGGTCCTGATCAAGACCATGGCGCGGACCGAGAGCGCCGGCGCGATCACCACCTACATGGCGCTTTTGACCACGCCGCTGACGTTGCTCGCCGCCCTGTTCGTGTGGCGCAACCCGAGCCTCGCGCAGCTCGGCTGGGCAGCGCTCTTGGGCGCGGCCGGCAGCACCGGGCACATCTGCATGTCGCGCGCGCTGGCCGCGGCCGACGCCACGCTCGTCGCGCCGCTCGACTATCTGCGCCTGCCGATCGTCGCGCTGATCGCGTTCGTCGCCTTCGGCGAGGTCCCCGGCGTATGGGTGTGGCTCGGCGGCGGCGTGATCGCGGGGAGCAGCATCTACCTCGCGCAGCACGAGGCCCGGATCAGGAGCGCCCCGAGCGGGACCGCGGCGCCCGGCGGACCGAAGCTCTGATCAGGTCGCCGCTTCAGGTTTACCGACGATGCGCGCGGCGCCTTGTTCGTGAAGTCATCGGGGCGACGCTGCGGAGCGGCTGTAATGGCGTGAACCCACGAGATATCCCCTTGGCTGAGCACGTTTATACCGTTCCCTGCCCGTGGGACCGGAAGCGAAGGTTTGGGTCGGGGTAAGTGACGATCTGCCGGGCCTGGCGACCAGCGGAGACGAGGTTGGTCCAGTCGATGACGCTGCGGACGTGGTGAAGATTGCCAGCGATCAGGAGTGGCGGTTCTCGGCTGTCAGCGCCTAATGCTTGAGGTGATCGATCGCGTCATCGAGGCTGATGCGCGGCGGCTCTAACGTTCGCGCAGAGCGCGTTCCTTGGCCCGCAGGATCGGCTTCAGCAGGTAATCGAGGACCGTCTTCTTGCCGGTCAGGATGTCGACCTGGGTGGTCATGCCGGGAATGATCGGCAGGGGCTCGCCGGCCTTGTACAGCGCGTTGTCGTGGGTGCGCACGCGCACCCGATAGAAGCTCTCGCCGTGCTCGTCGGTGATGGTATCCGCGCTGATATCCTCGACCACGGCATCCAAGCCGCCGTAGATCGCGAAGTCGTAGGCCGTGATCTTGACCATCGCCGGCTGGCCGGGGTGGAGGAAAGCGATGTCGGCGGGGCGGACCTTCGCCTCCACCAGGAGATTGTCCTCGAGCGGCACGATCTCGATCAGATCGGCGCCCGGCTGGGTCACGCCGCCGACCGTATTGACCAGCAGCCGCTTGACCGTGCCGCGCACCGGTGAGCGCACGTCGGTGCGGCTGACCCGGTCGGCCTCGGCGGTGATGACCTCATGCAGCGCCGCCGCCTCCGCCTGAACGGCGTTGAGCTCGCGCTGCGCCTCGGCCCGGAAATTGAGCTGGTGCTCCTCGATCCGCCGCTTGGCCTCGCGCAGCGCCGCCTCGACCCGCGGTTCCGCGAGCTTGGTCGCCTCGAGCTCGCCGGCGAGATCGCTGACCTCGCGTTGCAGGCGCAGCAGTTGCACCTTGGACACGACCCGGCTGGCGGCCAGCGGCTCGGTGATCTTCAGCTCCTCGAGCGCCAGGGCATGGGAGCGGCTCAGCTGGTCGAGGCGGGTCGCGAGCTCGCTCAGCTCCTGCTCGCGCTGCAGCGCCTGACTCTTCAGCACATCCAGCTCCGACTCGAGTGCGTCCTGGCGAGCGCGGTACAGCGCACGTTCGTTGCGTGCGACGTCCGGCGCTTCCGCCAGGACCTCGGGCACGAACGCGACGTCAGTCGCGTCGACCTCGGCACGGAGCCGGCCGAGCGCGCCGAGCAGCGCCAGATGGCGCTGGCGGCTCTCGCGCAGCTCGCTCGCGGCACCGATGTTGTCGATCCGCACGAGGACCTGGCCGCGCTCGACGATCTCACCCTCGCGCACCAGGAGCTCGGCCACGATGCCGCCCTCCAGGTTCTGCACCACCTGGACCTGGCGCGAGGGGATCACCTTGCCGTCGCCCCGGGTGACCTCCTCCAGCCTGGCCCAGTTTGCCCAGGTCAGGAAGACCACGAAGAAGGCCGCGATCGCGAACAGGAGGAGATGGGCGAGGCCGCGCGGGGCCTGCAGATCGGCGCCGGCGCGCCCGAGCACGAACTCGGCGTCGGCGCGCCTGGTCCGGCGCAAGCGCCGCCGCGCGGCCGAGGCGGTCAAGGCGGTGCTCGACACGTTCAGGTCTGCGCCTTGATCTGGCCCGCCGCGAGCGCCTTCAGCACGTCCTGGCGGGGTCCGTCGGCGACCACCCGGCCGCCGTCCAGCACGATCAGCCGCTCGACCAGGGACAGGAGCGAGGCGCGGTGCGTGACCAGGAGCAGGGTCTTGCCGGGCAGGACCTGCTCGAGGCGCTGCTTGAGCCGGCCCTCGGCGCCGTTGTCCATGGCGCTGCTCGGCTCGTCCAGCACCAGCATCGGCGGATCCAGCAGCAGCGCCCGGGCGACCGCGACCGCCTGACGCTGACCCCCGGACAGGCGCTCGCCGCGCTCGCCGACGTTCAGGTCGAAGCCGAGCGGGTGGCGCGCGACGAAGTCGTCGACCCCGGCGATGCGGGCGGCGCGCAGCACCGCCTGATCGTCGGCGAACGGCGCCCCGAGCGCGATGTTGTCGCGGATCGTGCCGTGGAACAGGTAGACGTCCTGCAGCACGCAGCCGATGCTGCGGCGCAGATCAGCGGGGTCGATCTGGCGCAGATCGGTGCCGTCGATCAGCACCGCGCCCTGATCGGGCTGGTACAACCCGAGCACCAGCTTCTCGATCGTGGTCTTGCCGGAGCCGATGCGGCCGACCAGGCCGACCCGCTCGCCCTGCCTGATCGCGAAGGACACCCGGTCGAGCGCCGGCTGCTTCTGCCCGGGATAGGCGAAGGTGACCTCCCGGAACGCCACCTCGCCCTGCAGCTGCGGCCGGTGCAGGAAGCGCGCCTGGGCCGGCCGCTCGACCTCGAGCGCCATGGTCCGATTCAGGGCGTCGTACGCGGCGCGGGCCTGATGATAGCGGGTCAGGATGCCGGCGACCTGGGTGAGCGGCGCCATGGCGCGGCCCGTGATGATGGTGCACGCGACCAGCGCGCCGACCGTCATCAGCCCGTCCGCGATCCGATACACGCCGAAGATCACCACGCCGACGTAGGCCAGGTTCTGCGCCAGCAGGGCGACGTTGACGCCGAGTCCCGCGAGCAGCCGGGCGCGCATGCCGGACGCCGCGGTGGCGCCGACGAACTGCTCCCAATTCCGCTGCATGCGACCCTCGGCGCCGATGCTCTTGATCGTCTCGAGACCGTTGATGCTCTCGACCAGGACGCCGTGCTTCTGCGCCGCCTCCTGGAACGTGCGCCGGACGATGCGGTTGAGCGGCACCTGGAGGAGCAGCCCGAACGCGATCACGAGCGGCACCGCGATCGCCGGCACCAGCGCGACCGGCCCGCCGATCCACCATACGATCAGGATGAACAGCAACACGAAGGGCAGATCGACCAGGGTGACCACGGTCGCGGAGGTGAAGAAATCCCGCAGGCTTTCGAATTCGCGCAGGTTGCTGGCGAACGCGCCGGCCGAGGCCGGCCGCGCCGCCATGCGGATCCCCATCACCTGCTCGAAGATCCGGCTGGCCAGCTTGAGGTCGGCGATCCGGCCGGCGCTGTCGACGAAGTAGGCGCGCAGATTGCGCAGCACGAAATCGAACGCAAAGACCGTGATCACGCCGGCCGCGAGCACCCAGAGCGTCTCGACCGCATGGTTCGGCACCACGCGGTCGTAGACGTTCATGACGAACAGCGGGCTGGCGAGAGCGAACAGGTTGATCAGTACCGCCGCCAGCAGCACTTCGGCATAGATCGGCCAAGCCCTGGCGAGCGTTCCCCAGAACCAGCTGCGCGCCTGGCCCGCGTCGATCTGGTCGGCGCGCCGGTCGAAGCGCAGCTGCGGGCGGGCGAACAGGGCATGGCCGGTGTACCGTCGCGCGATCTCGGCAAGCGGCAGCTCGATCGCGCCGCCGCTCTCGGGCAGCGCGACCAGCGCCCGCTCGCCGGGCCGCAGCTCGACCAGCACGCACGCCGCGAGGTCGTCGAGCAGGAGCACGCACGGCAGGGTGAGCGCGCTGATGCGCTCAAGCCGCTGGCGCACCAGTCGGGCGCTAAGCCCGGCGCGCTCGGCCGCCCGGACCGCGAGCTGCGGCGTCAGTCGGCCATCGGCCAGCGGCAGGCCGGCCTTGAGCGCCTGCGGCGAGGTCGGCCGCTCGAGCAGCTGGGCCAGCATCGCCAAGCACTCGAGCAGCGGGTCCTCGGCCACGACGTTGCCGGCGGGCAAGGGCCAGGCATCCGCTTCAGCCGTATGCCCGGGGACGGCGTGCAGATCAGCTCCGGACGCCGCAGGGCGTGGCCCGCCGGGCTCCGCCAGATCGGAGCCGGGAGGCTGCGCCGGGCTAACGGCATCCTGCTCGGGTTGTCGGATGGATCTCGCCATCGCTCGCGTGCTCGGGTCCGCTCGGTCGCAACGCGGCTCTTGCGCCGCTCAGCCGAATTTCCCTTTCAGATAGAGGCCGCCGCCCCGCGTTTGGCAAGGCTTCGCGCGTTTGGCAAGGCTCGAAGTGCGCAGCGACGCCCGCGAGCGTCAGTCGCCCGACGGCATTGACCGCCGGTGACGATCGGCTGGAGTCCGCGCAGGGTCACTTGGCGCTGCCGCCCGAGAGGTACGTCTCATAGGCTTCGTTCAGATCCTGCCACTCCTCGCAGCTCGCCTGCCAGTCGCCCTCGGCGGCGCTGACGTTGATCCGCCGGCACTCCACCACGAGGCGATCCAGCATGTCTTTGGCCCGCTCGGGACGGTCCAATTCCAAATACGCCTCGCCGAGGTATTCGAGCGCCCCCCGGTGGTGCGGATTGAGCGCCAGCGCCCGGTCGTACTGCTCGAGCGCGCGGTCGTAGTCGCCGAGCTTGCGATAGGCGAAGCCCATCAGATTGTGGGCGTCGTCGTCCCAGGGGCGCTCCTCGATCGCTCTGGTCATGTGATCGATCACCGCCTGCCAGTCCTGGCGCTCGAACGCCGCCTTGCCCTGGGCGTACTCGTCACTGGGTGGCGCCTCCTGGGGCTCGCCGCCGCCCATGATCGCCGTGGCGGGCGCTCCCGCCAGCGCAGCCATGAGCACGCCCAGCCCGATGCAGCGGACGATCAACGCCAGGCAGGATCGCATCGACATGCCTCCCCGGACAGCTGGGCCGCGGCTGACCGCCCGGCCCTGTCGGCCGGGCACGAGCTCGCCAGCTCACTGACCGACGACAGTCTGCCACGACAGCGCGGGCTCGGCGATGGAAGCGTGCCCACCCATCGGATGGCAAGGCAGCCGTCCGTCGCCCCTCGGCTCAGCGGCGGACCGAGACAGGCTCGCCGTAATACGGCAGATGATCGACGCGCGGCGCATAGGTGCCCTCATCGATGCAACGCCGGACGTGGGCCGCGATGTCCTCGAGCGGAGCGAACCAGACATCGCCCCTGTCCAGCATGTGCTCGATCAGCTTCTCGACCACCTTCCAGCGGGCCAGCCGGCCGCTCACGAAGGGATGCCAGACCGCGATCCACAGGCCGCCGTGCTCCCACATCGCCTCAAACTCGGCCTTGAACCCTTCGAGCGCGCGCTCCGGCGCCATGACCTGCATGACGTAGTCGAGATCGAGGCTGTGGACGTAGGGCGGCCAGTCGTCGAGGCCCCAATGGGAGGGCAGCTCGATCAGCTCGCCCCGTTCGGTCCGCAGCACGTAGGGCACGTCGTCGCCCATCAGCGACGCGTCGTAGACGAAACCTTCCTCGATCAGCAGATCCGCCGAATGGTCGGAGAAATTGTACAGCGGCGCCCGCCATCCGCGCGGCCGTTTCCCGGTGACCCGCTCGATCACCTCGATGCCGCGCCGCAGCCAGTAATGCTGCTCCTCGCGCGTGCCGTCGCGCGGATTCTCGTGGATGTAGCCGTGATGCGCGATCTCGTGGCCGCCGCTCAGCATCACCTCGATCGCGCGCGGGTACTGCTCGATGCACCAGGCCGGCACGAAGAAGGTCTGGCGCAGCCCGAACCTGCGATACGTCTCCACCACGCGGGGCACGGCGACCTCCGGCCCATAACGCAGCATCGAGATCGCCGATACGCGGCTGATCGAATCCGCAGGATGGGCGAGGTGCACCAGACTGTCGGCGTCCATGTCGAGGGTGATCGCCGCCGCGCAGCGGGCGCCGTTCGGCCAAGGCACCGGGTTGCGGATCATCTCATGCCTCCTCGGTTCCAAGTGCGTCAGCGCCGTTGCGCGCATCCGGGTGGCAGAGCGCTTGAGCCGAAAGCCTCGCCACCACGGCGGCAAGGTATGCGCCTTCGATCAGAATCGGCCATCGTCACTCAGCCGCCGACGTCACCCCGGCTCAGCCCAAAATCTGATAGTGCGCCTCGGTCGGCTGGCGGGCCGCGCCATTGATCGGCAGGATGTCCTGCGGGCAGGCCGACATCGCCACCACGCAATCCAGCTCCGCGCGCAGCACGACGTAGTCGCCGGGCTTGGACACGGGCTCGCCCCACTCGGTCCGGCCGCCCTCGCCGACGGGTATGTTCATCCACAGGTTCAAGGGGCTGGGGCACTCGGGGGCGCGCAGGCCGAGCTGGCGCATCGCCGCGAACAGATTGTCGGTGCAGTTGTCGTGATACTCGGTGCAGCCGAGCAGCCCGTAGCGGTAGTCGTCGCAGGCCGCCATGAGCGTGTCGTGAATGCCGGGCGAGGTGTCTTCCACGAACTGCAGGATCGGCCGCCTGCGGTTGGTGATCAACGGATCGCCGGCATGCGGGAAGATCCGGGTCAGAGTGGCGCGCAGATGCTCCATCGACATGAACTCGGCGAGATCCTCGGCGTTGAACGCCCAGGTGTCGACCACCTGCGCCCCGTGAGTGTTGATGATCTTGATCGACTGACTCCTGCCCAGCCGTACCGCCCTACCCCGCCGCGCGGGGATTTTGTTCAGTCCTCCTTCGTGCGCCATCGCTCGCCGCCTCCCCCGCGCAACCGCGCCGCTGCTGCCCGTACCTCAAGCAGACCATGCGGACCGCGCGCGGGCAAGTGCCTGCCACCGAGGGAGACCCTGCGCCCACGTGTCTGGCGCCTGAACTCACGCGTTTCGCGGAAGCGGCGGTTGACCCGGCCTGGTCGCAATCTGTCGCGCACGCCCATGCAGGGCGTGTTCGCGCTCCTCAGCGACAGGTACCCGGTCTAAGCCCGGATCGCACTTGCGAGATCGGCGGCAGGCCAGCCGCCGCGGCAGCTCAGGCGTGGCCGACCTCGCTCGACAGCAACGACAGGTCGATGCCGATCTTGGCGATCGCCTGCTGCCACTTGCCGTCGTTGTCGAGGCCGAACACCAGCTCGAGATCGGGCGGCACGAGCAACCAGCCATTGGCCTGGATCTCGGCGTCGAGCTGCCCAGGCGCCCAGCCGGCGTAGCCGAGCGCGAGGACGCGACGGCGCGGGCCCGTGCCGCGCGCGATCGCCCTGAGCACGTCCACGGTGGCGGTGAGCGCGATGTCGTCGTCGATCACCAGGGTGGAATCCTGCTGGTAGTCCGAAGTGTGCAGGACGAACCCGCGGCTGGACTCGACGGGGCCGCCGAAATGCACCGGCATGTCGGCGGGCGCGCCGTCGGCCTCGACCCCGAGCTGGGCCAGCAGGCTGGCGAAGCTCAGGCTGTCGATCAGCCGGTTGATGACGAGGCCCATGGCGCCCTCCGCCGAGTGAGCGCACAGATAGACCACGGTCCGGGCGAAACGCGGATCAGCCATCTGCGGCATGGCCACCAGCAGCTGGCCACTGAGCGAGCTAGGGCTGGAATTCCGGGACGCCATAGGAAAAGAACTAGACCGTCTCACCTGCGGCAGCAAGGCCAAGCGCAATGTAATGCCAAGCCCTTGAACGATTCATTATTGCAGGCGTTGCGCCGCCTCCAACGCCATGCCAGATTGCGCCGGGCCGAGGGAGCCATCGAGCGGGAGGATACCATGACGATCCAGGTGGGCGACCGGCTGCCAGCGGTCAACCTCAAGAAGCTGACCCCGGACGGCATCAAGAATGTGCCGATCGCCGAGCTGACCAAAGGCAAGAAGATTGTGCTGTTTGCGGTGCCGGGCGCGTTCACGCCGACCTGCTCGGAGAAACATTTCCCCGGCTTCGTCGAGCAGGCCGCCGACATCTCCGCCAAGGGAATCGATGGCATCGTGTGCGTCGCGGTCAACGATCCATTCGTGCTGGGGGCGTGGGAGAAGGTCCGCAACGTTGACGGCAAGGTGAATGTATTGTCGGACGGCAACGCCGAGTTCACCCGCGCGCTCGGTCTCGACTTCGACGGCAGCGCGGTTGGCCTCGGCACCCGGTCGAAGCGTTACGCGATGATCGTCGACGATGGCGTGGTCAAGGCGCTGATGGTCGAAGACGCGCCGGCCCAGGCCGAGAAGAGCAGCGCGGGCGCCATTCTCGCCGCCCTTTAAGGCGTCTTCGTCTCCGCATCGGGACGCCCGGCGCGCAGCGCGGCCCGGGCGAGCTGGTCGGCGCGCTCGTTATCGGGATCGCCGCTGTGCCCGCGCACCCAGAGCCAGTCCACCTGGTGGCGGGCAAGGGCCTGCTCGAGGCGTTGCCACAGGTCCTGATTCTTGACCGGCTGCCGGTCGGCGGTGCGCCAGCCACGCCCTTTCCAGGTGGGCAACCAGGCGGTGATCCCCTGGCGCAGGTAGTCGCTGTCGGTGAACAGGCGCACGGCCATGGGGCGCTTCAGCGCCTCGAGCGCGCTGATCGCGGCCATCAGCTCCATGCGATTGTTGGTCGTCATCGGATCAGAGCCCGACAATTCGCGCGTCCGCCCGCGCCAGCGCAACACGGCGGCCCAGCCGCCTGGGCCAGGATTACCCGAGCACGCGCCGTCGGTATAGATGTCGACCGCGTTCCGGCCCCGGTCGAGCTTGTCCACGGCCTCAGTCCAGGCCGTACGCGCCCGGGCCGGACACGCCGCGATGGAAGCGCAGCTTGTCGAGGTACTCGAGCGGGTCCTTCGGCTTGACCAGAGCGCCGTCCACCCGGTTCTGCCAGTCGAACAGGCGGGTCAGGAGAAAACGCAACGCGGCGCCGCGCGCGAGCAATGGTAGCGCGTCGAGCTCGCGTGGCGTGAATGGCCGCTCGGCCCGATACGCGGCGAGCATCTGGCGCGCCTTGGTGATGTTGAACGCGCCATCGGGCTCGAAGCACCAGGCGTTAAGGCAGATCGCCAGGTCATAGGCGATGATGTCGACGCAGGCGAAATAGAAGTCGATGATCCCGGTGAGCCGGTCGCCCTGGAAGAACACGTTGTCAGGAAAGAGGTCAGCGTGGATGACGCCCCGGGGCAGATCGTCGGGCCATTCCCGCTCGATCGCGGCGAGCTCATGCTCGATCTCCGCCTCGAGGCCGACCAGCACGCGATCCGCATGCGGGCGGCAGGCGTCGAACAACGGTCGCCAGCCGCTCACCGAAAGTGCGTTCGGCCGCGCCAGGGGAAAGCCGCCGCCGGCGAGGTGCAGCTGGGCGAGCGCTTTGCCCAGGGCGGCGCAGTGGCCGCTCTGCACGCGCCGCGGCGAGGTGCCATCGAGAAAGCTGACCACGGCGGCGGGACGGCCGCACAGGCTGCGCAAGGCAGCGCCATCCCGGGCGTGCACCGGCGTCGGGCAGGGCACCCCCCTGGCCGCCAAATGGTCCATCAGACCCAGAAAGAACGGCAGATCGGCCGGATCGACCCGCCGCTCATAGAGCGTCAGGATGAACTGTCCGCCCGTGGTGAGCAGGAGATAATTGGAGTTCTCGACGCCCTCGGTGATGCCCTGCAGGTCGATCGCCTGGCCGATCTCGTAAGCGGCGAGAAACGCGTTCAGCGAAGCGTCGTCAATCGGGGTGTAAACCGCCATGGCTCACAGGCGACCCGCTGAGCCAGCCCTCCGGCCTGCGGCATCGGCGCCGCTCACGAGGCATGCCGGAGCGGGATCGGCGGCGTTCTAAACGACACGTCTTCTTTCACGATCTCGATCTCTTGGACCGTGACGACGAAACGGCGACGGCATGCTTCGATCAATTCCTCGACCAGACGTTCCGGCGCCGACGCCCCGGCGCTCATCGCCACGGTCGATACGCCATCGAGCAGGCTCCAGTTCATGGCCGCGGCGTTTTGGACCAGAAACGCGCGCGGGCAGCCCGCTGCGCGAGCCACCTCGACCAAGCGCACGGAGTTGGAGGAATTGGGCGAGCCGATGATCAAGGTCAAATTGGCGAGTGGCGCGATCGCCTCCACTGCCCGCTGACGGTTGGTCGTCGCGTAGCAGATATCCTCGCGCCGTGGTCCGACGATTGCGGGAAAGCGGCGCCGCAGCACCTCGAGGATACCCTCGGTCTCGCGCACGGACAGGGTGGTCTGGGTCGCATAAGCGAGACTGTCGCGATCAGGCACCTCGAGCGTCTCGGCCTGGGCGACGGTCTCGACCAGGATCACCGCCCCCTCGGGCAGCTGACCCATGGTTCCGACTACTTCCGGATGGCCGCTATGGCCGATCAGCAGTACGGTCCGGCCGTTGTTGTAGTGCTGCTCGACGCCCCGGTGCACTTTGCTCACCAGCGGGCACGTCGCATCGGCGTACGTCAATTTGCGGCGCTTGGCCTCGGTCGGCACCCACTTCGGTACGCCGTGCGCCGAGAACACTACGAGCGCCTCATCCGGCACCTCGTCGAGCTCTTCGACGAACACCGCGCCTTTGGCGCGCAACTCATCCACGACGTGATGGTTATGCACAATCTCGTGGCGCACGTAGACCGGCGGCCCGTTCTGGGCGAGCGCCTGCTCGACGATCTCGATCGCGCGCTCGACCCCGGCGCAGAACCCGCGCGGACGGGCCAACAAGATGTTCAGCTCAGGGCGACTCATCGGGCTGGGCAATCACCACGGCGCGCGTGGAGGTTTCAGGAGTGTGACGGCCTTACCATGATGCGATACGGGCCGCGAGGCTTTTCCGAACTGCCCAGCGCCGTACCGCGTTGCATATAGGTGAGGAGTCGCGAACGCCAATATGGCCCTGCTGCTGCTTGTACCGTTCTGGCCCAAGCGAACAAGGCGCGGGGACGGCACTGCACGGCATCGGAACCAAGAGGGCCGTGCCTGCGTTGCCCGGACAGGAGATCGTAACGGGAGGAATACCATGTTACGCTTCGCTTGGGTGGTTGCCCTGATCAGCCTGGGCCTCACGGCTTGCGGCGAGTCGCGCCTGGAGCGTGGCGCAAGCGGCGCCGGCATCGGTGCGGCGGCAGGGGCAGCCACCAGCGGCCTGACCGGCGGCAACATCCTGGGCGGCGCTTTGTTGGGTGGTGCCGCAGGTGGGGCGGTCGGCGCGTTGACTGGCAAGGACCACGACGACGACGACGATTAACCACCACCGCGTTTGATCAGTGGAACGCCAGCGGCCGCCCGCCGCTGGCGTTATGAGACACGCAAGGCTGCGCTCGGGAGAGCGAATAGTGGCGCAACAGGTAACTGTAAGTCGGCTGATCCAATTCGCTCGAAGTCCCCAAATGAAGAGCATCGAGGCATGCTGGTGGGTTCGCTGGCGTTGAGGAGTTAGTGCAGAGGGCGCTTCCGGTATTAGCGTGACGTCCTCGATCAGCTGAGTGATCCCGCCATGGCTGTCTGCCTGCTATCCGAGTTTGAGCTGCGCGAAGCGCGAACGCCTGAGGACATCCCTCGGGTGCGACGGCTGTTTCGCGCCTACGCAGACTGGCTCGGCGTCGACTTGTGCTTTCAGGATTTCGAGCGCGAGCTGACCGAGCTGCCCGGTTGCTACGCGCCGCCTGCGGGCCGGCTGTTGCTAGCCGCAGTCGGCGCCGAGGTGGTAGGCTGCGTCGGCTTGCGTCCGCTTGAGACCGGCGTGTGCGAGATGAAGCGCCTGTGGGTCGAGCCGGGCTTTGCCGGCCAGGGCATCGGACGCGCGCTCGCTGAAGCGGTCATCAGGGCGGCGCGCCAGATCGGCTATCGGCGCATGCGCCTCGACACGATCCCGGCGCGCATGCCGGCGGCCCAGCATCTTTACGCCGCGCTCGGCTTTCGCGAGATCCCCGCGTATTACCACAATCCGCTCGCGGGCGTGGTCATGCTGGAACTCGAGCTCTAGCCAGCTGCGCCGGACCGGATCAGCGCTCGGCGGCGGCGATCTGCGCGTCCAGGCGCTCGTCGGCGAGACCCGCTGGCTCCTGGTGCACGATGATATCGGCAGCGGGGAACGCGGCGCGAATCCGCGCCTCCACCTCGTGGGTGATGCCGTGCGCCCGCTCTAGGCTGAGGTCCCCGTCGAGCTCCAGATGCAGCTCGATGAACACGTCCGCCCCGGCGCGCCGGGTGCGCAGGTCGTGCACGTTGTGCGCTCCGGGATGCGCGAGCGCGAGCTTCCGGATATAGGCGCGCTGTTCGGCCGGCAGTTCGCGGTCCATCAGCATGTCGAGAGCGTGACGCGCCACTCCGAGCGCGCTGTACAGGAGCACGCACACGACGCCCAGGCCGAACAGCGGATCGATGGTCGGCCAGCCGGTCGCCTGGGTCAGCACCAGTGCCGCGATCACCGCCAGGTTCACGAGCAGATCGCTGCGGTAGTGCAGGCTGTCCGCCTGGATGGCGATGGAGCCGGTGCGGCGGACAACAACGCGTTGCAATACGAGCAGCACGCCGGTCAGCAGGACAGCCAATACCAGCACGGCGATGCCGAGACGGGCCTGCGCGATCGGCTGCGGGCTGATCAGGCGGCGCACGGCTTCGCTGGCCAGGAACAGCGCCGAGCCGAGGACGAAGCCCGCCTGGACGAAGGCGCCGATCGCCTCGGCCTTGCCGTGGCCGTAGCGATGCGCCCGGTCCGGCGGCTGCGCCGCCTGGCGGATGCTGATGAAGGTCACCATCGATGCGATGGCATCGATCCCGCTGTCGACCAGCGAGCCCAAGATGGCGACCGATCCGGTGACGGCCCAGATGGCCAGCTTGGCGCACACCAGGATTGCGGCGACACAGATGCTGGCGACTGCCGCCAGGTGATTGAGGCGCTTCGGATCGAAGCTCATCGGCAAGTCCCGTCAGGCGCCAGCATCGCGGGGCGCGCCGCGGCCCGGCGGCCGGATCATCGCTGCCCGGCATGGCGCTGCGGCCAGGTATCGCCCCCTCCGCCCTCCGCCTCACCCTCCCCGCCGACGTCCTGGGGCGCCGACTGACGACCGGTCTCCTCGCGCCAGACCGCGTTGACCTCGGCGCCGAAGATGAACACGACCGCGGTGACATAGAAAAACATCAGGGTGATCGCGACGCCGCCGAGGCTGCCGTAGAACGCGGCGTAGTCCGCGAGATGGCCGACGTACCAGGAGAACAGCGCGGCGCCGGCCAACCACAGCGCCGTGGTCGCGCACACGCCAGGCAGGATGCGGGTGAAAGCCTGGCGGGTATTGGGCAGCCAGCGGTGGAGCAGCATGAGCGAGCCCAGCAGCAACACCGCGGCGACGGCGTAGCGGGCGGTGCCGAACACGAGGCGGGTCTCGAGCAGCCGATCCACGGTCGGACCCAGCACCCGCCATACCAGCGGACCGAGGATGACCGCGAGGGAAAGGAACAGGATGATCAGACCGCCGCCAATGACGAGCGCCATGCTCTGGAGGCGCAGCCACCAGATGGCGCGCTGCTCCGTGACGCCATAGGCGCGATTGAGACCGGTGCGCAGCGCCTCGAAGCCGTTGGATGCGAACCACAGGGTGGCGAGGATGCCGAAAGTCAACAGCCCACCCTGGCGCGCGCCGATCACCTCGCGCACGGCGGGCGCCAGGGTCTCCGCCACGTCAGCCGGCATGAACCTGAACATCGCCTCGATGATCTCCTGCGCGGTTTGGCCGGTTCCCAAAAAGCTCGCCAGCGCCGCGAGGAAGATCAGGAACGGGAACAGCGACAGGAACGCGCTGAACGCAATGTAGCCAGACAGCTCCATGCCCTCGTCGACCATGACCAGGCGCCAGGCCGCGCGGTATAGAATCCTGATCCACTTCATTGCTGCACCGGTCTTGCCCTCCAACGAGGCATCGGGCTGCGGGAGTTCTGGGACGGCTTCGAATCCGCCGGGCGCCGAGCATTCAGACGCGTCGGCGATTTCACCACCGCCGCGCCTCGACCCGCAACATCGCATCGACGATGCTCGTTGCCTACGGAGATCGCACCGGTACCGGCGCGGCCGCGCAACGGCTTCAGCTCAGCCTCGCCGCACGGCGCCCTTTACCGCCTCTCGCAGGGGCACCGCCAGGGTTGCCTGAGGGCAGCCGCCGCGAGCGCGGCTCAACCGGCTGAAAGCCCGATCCGGCGGTCAGTCCCGAGAGAGGGCGAGACCTCGGCAAGGGCATCGAAGGCATGCGGTACCGCCGAGGGAACGCTGCGTGGACGCGCCGAACCCGGCCCGCCGCAATCAAACGCCACAGATCCAGCGGGCTCAATGCCATTCCGGCGCTGATCAGGCGGGCGGTCTGATCGTCCAGCAGCTGATGCAGCGGCGGCTGGACTCCCGCCACTGCTTATCTTGCGACAAGGGGCCCGCCCCGCGGCGAGGCGCCAGAGCAGAGGCGCCCCCGCAGAAGGCAGGAAGCCTGGGCCCTATGAAAGCCCGAGCGGAGTTACATGATCGCGAGGAGCAGGCCGAGCGCGGCCGCCGAGGCGCCTGCGAGGATAAGTCCCGCGCGTGAAAAGGTGACAGGCTCCGCCCGCCGCGCCATGGCGCGTACCCGCATCGCCGCGGTGCCCGACGCCATCGAACGCCCGTAATGGCACGAACAGACCAGCTGATGGATTTCCCAGTGCGACAGCTCGAAGAACGCCGCCGCGGCGCCGACCCGATCGCTGGTCAAGCCGTGCGCGCGTAGCACCGGATCGGCCAACGCTACCGCGAGCGCCGAGTTGTCCGCCCGTTTGGCCTGCTGCTCGCCGGGCGTGCCGTATTCGACCTCCTGCACCGAGGCCAGCTGGCGCTGGGGGTCGCGCTCGAGCAGCATCGCCCACCGCTCCAGCCGCTCCCGCTTGGTCATCGGCTTGGTCGCGAGCGCCGGTTCAAGACTGACCTCGGCCTCGCGTGCGAGCTCCCGAATCGTCTTGTACTCCATCGTTTGCCTCCGCTCCGTTGCGCCGGGATGGGACCGAGATGAAGGTTTCTCGTGGTCTCGTAGGCGTGCTGAGCGGAAACGCCGGCATGGCCGGCTCGTTCCCACGGCGTTAGAAAAACGAGGAGCGCGTTCGCGCGGCCGGGCGGGCCCCGCCAGGGCTGACCTCGCCTAACAATGAGACACGCTCTGGCGCCTAGGTGCGCCCTTCGTCTCTTGAACTCGAATCGAGAGGTTTGCGCTCCCCTCGAGCGCCTCGGCCCGGTTCAGTCATCGAGCCAGCCCGTCGCGGTGCATGAAAAAGGGCGAGCGGCAGGCCCGGCGTGTTGCCGCTCGACAGGACCTGACGGCGATGTGAGCTGCTTGCGGTGCCGGCCGGTCTGCTCGCCGGACGCGCAGGATGCATCGCTACGCCCTTAGTCGTATCTGGGCTGCCTGGCACCGCTGAAGTTTGGTCGAAATGACACGGCGCCAGGTCAGCCGCCTTTCCTGACCGCAAGCGACCCGCGGCTCCTTCGATATCGGGACCGAGGCTCAGCACGCCTGAACTTTTTCCGTGTGGGACTGGCGCGGGACCGCCGCGCTGGACGGCCAGGTACGGCGCCTGTTGGTGCGGTTGAGGAGGCGGTCAACGTCGGCCCCGAGCAAATCACGCGCCGGCGCCAGCGCAGGGGGGGTGCCTCGAGGCGATCAGCCGCAGAAGTCGAATCACCCTCGACCGCGTCCCAACGACAATCCCAGCGAAGTCGCAGGCCGACGCACCGCGAGCTGATGCAGAATTTCCCGCCAAGGACCGCGCCGCAGGGTCAGGCCAGCCACGCTCAACAGGCAGTGCATCCGCTGTCGGGGGTCGAGATCTGCGGTCAGGGCGATTTTGACATAGTTCTTGAACATCATGAAATGGAAGAAGCCGTGCCTGCCGGTCGTGTTGATGTGCTCCTCCAGTTCCTCAGTGTCCTTGCCATACGAACAGCCGTCGTGGACGCGTTTGGCAAATAGTGGCTGAGGGACCTGACAGAAGCGACCCAGCAGCGCCAGCTCCGCCAAGAATACCTTGTCGGCGCCCCAATAATCGCCATGACCTGAGGTCTTGAGAAAAGCGTCTCGGCGGATCACGCCGAAGCTCGGCACGCACCACCACATATGGGCCAGCAAGTCCCTGAAACGGACCTCGGGTTCGGCAGCCTCCGCGATGTGGTTGCGATCGCCTCGCGGCACGGGCCTGCCGTCCCTGCTCACGAAACGGTCATGCTCACGGTCGTAGTGCAGCGCTTCGCCCCGATCATCGATCATCTTTACGTAGGTATGGCTCAGCACGATCGACGGATCGCGGTCCAGGGCCTCGACGCAGCGTGCCAGAAAGCGTGGCTCGTGCAGGTCGTCGCAGGCCGCCCACTTGAACAGGGGCGCGGAGGACAGCTCGAATGCGCGGTTGAAATTCCAGGCCGCGCCCAAATTCTGCTCACTGCGGAAGTAGCGGACCCTGGGGTCCTTGCTTTGATAGGCTCGCCCGATCTCGGCGGTCGCGTCGGTCGACGCGTTGTCCGAGATCACGAGCTCGAAATCATTGAAGCTCTGCGCCAACAGGGAGTCCAAAGCCGCGGCGAGATAGCGCTCGCCGTTATAGACCGGCACGCCGATCGACACTCGAGCCATGGACCAGCCTTCCCCCTGAGGCAAACCTGCGGCGCTCGCTCGCCCGCACGAGCGCGCACCAGGAAGGTACCCTGGACGCCCAGCCATCGCAAAGGCGCGGACGGGCTACCCCGTCTGCGAAAGCTGCAGCCAGCCGTCGGGAGAGGTGGCGCGGGGCGGCCAAGCAGGCATCGTCGATGGCCTGAGGACCCGGGCTGCGCGAGCCAGCCTGATAACGGCCGCGGCGAAACCAGCGGGGACGCGCTGGCACCGGCCGATCGGGGTAGGCCATCCGGCTGCAGATGATGCGGGAGGAAGCGCAGCCTGACCGAATGCACCCCCGAGCCACCCGACACGGCTTGTATGATGGCGGTTCACGCTGCGCAGGCGGACCAGCACGGCAAGGCGACATGGCGCACCAGGAATTGGACGACGGTGGGCAGCAGCGGCTACGCGTCCTGCTGGTCGGCCACATCTGCTCTCCGGACCTGGGATCCGAGCCCGGATTCATCTGGAACTGGGCGTGGCACCTGGCCGACCGCCACGACGTAACGGTCATTGCGCATCCGCTTTGTCGGGCTGCGGTCGAAACCGCCATGGCCCGACACCGCGACCGGGCGCTCCGTTTTGTCTGGGTCGGGCTGCCCAAGCGTTGGGACCCGTGGGACCCGGCGCGCGGCGAAAAGGCCATTCATCTGCACTACATGCTCTGGCAGCGCGCCGCCTTGGCGCAGGCGCGGCGGCTGCACGCGAGGCAAGCCTTCGACGTCGTGCACCACGTCGGCTGGGGCACTGTGAATGCCCCGCCGGCGCTCTGGCGACTCGGTGCGCCCTTCGTGTGGGGGCCGCTCGGCGGCGGCCAAGCCGCGCCTTTGCGCTTCGGCCGGTATCTCGGGAAAGCTGTCCTCAGGGAAGCCGCGCGGACCGTACGCCGGCATATGATGCCGTTGTTCCCTCCGCTGCGCCGCGCCGTGGCCCACAGCGCGGCCATTCTTGCGACCAATCGTGAGACCGTCGAGGTGCTGCGCAGAGCTGGCGCTGCGCGTGTCGATCTGTTTCTCGACGGCGGCGTGCGGGCGGACCAGTTCGTCGAACGCCGGAGGACGCGGCGCGCGGGCGACCCTCTCGAGCTCATCTGGGCCGGCCGTCTCGAGCCGCGCAAGGCCTTGCCCCTGGCGCTGGAGGCGCTGGCGCGCCTCGCGGTCGTCCCGGTTCGCCTCCGGATCGCCGGCGAGGGCCCGCTGCGGGCGGCTTACGAGCAGCGGGCAGCAGCGCTGGGCCTGAACGCCAAGGTGCAATTTCTCGGACTGGTGCCGCGTGCGCAGCTCCTGCGCGACTTGTTCGCGACCTCGGACGCCTTTCTGTTCACCAGCCTGCAGGACAGCTTCGGCTCGGTCGTGATCGAGGCGATGGCCGCCGGGCTGCCCGTCCTCGGCCTGGACCACCAGGGGTTCGGCGCCATGATCCCTGAGCAGGCGGCGATCAAGATCCCGGTGACCGACCCGGCGGCCACCATCCAGAGTTTGGCCGACGGGATCCGGGCCCTGGCGACATCCCCCGACCTCGGTCAGCGCATGGGGGAGGCGGCGCGCCGCCATGCCACGTCGGAGAGCTGGAGCCAGCGGGTCGAGCGCATGACCGCGCTGTACCGCCAGTGCGTGGATCAGCGCGGCGCGCGCGCCCGAGTCGCCGCAGCTCCTGGCGTAGCCGCCCAACCGTCGGAACTGCCGGTTTGACGATCCGTCACCTGACCCGGCCCGCGCCGCGCCGCGCCCAGGGGCCCCGCTGACGGGATCAGCATGCGCATCTGGTCGCGAGTGGCGGGTTTCCTGGTCGTCGGCTACCTGAGCATGGCGCGATCGTTCGCCTATCTCGGGGTGCCGCCGATCTTCATCGGCGAGGTCGTCCTTGCCGCGTTCCTGCTGCTCAAGCCGCGCGTGGCGCTTGGCACCTGGGCCATGTCGTTGCTGCGCGCCTCCCCGCTCAGCGGGCTCAGCCTCGCGCTGTTGATCTTCATGCTCTACGGGCTGTGGCAGATGGGCCGAGGCATCCTCGAGGGCAGCCCGCTCTTGTACACGCTCAAGTTCTTCATCTTCAATTACTACCCGCTTTATCTGTTTCTTGGCATCTGGATCGGGATGAAGACGCCAGAGTTCTTGCCGAAACTGGTTCGCATGATCGCCTGGGTGAATGGCATCTATGCCCTGGTGTGGCTGGTGGGCCTGAAAGACGTCCAGATTTCCCTCGCCGCGGAAGGCGTGACCCTGTTCGGTGCGGTGCCGGTCGGGGGCGCGGTGGCCATCATGGGGTTGTTGTGCTTCGAGCGCGATCTTCGGGCAGTCTGGCCGGTGCTGGCGCTCAACGTCGCGGTAACCCTGGCCATACCCACGCGCTCGGTCTGGCTCGGCCTGATGGTCGGCGGGCTGGTCTGGGGCATCCTCACCGGTCGGTTCGGCCGAATCATCGTCATCGGGGTGGCCGGTCTTGCGGTCATCGGGATGATCGAACTGGCGGGCGTCAAGTTCGGCAGCGCCTCCTTCGACGACGTTCTGGGCCGCGTCATCGCGCCGATCGACCCGGAGCTTGCGCGGGAATGGAAGCCGGACGCCGAGATCTACGCGAGCACGGTCGAGTGGCGCGAGAAATGGTGGAATGAGATCTGGCGGTCCGTGCATTCGACCCCGATGCTCGAAGCGTTCGGCCACGGCTACGGTTTCGATCTGTTCGCGTTGGCCCCTGACGACGTGCGCGCCGGGCAGGAGGAGGAGATCCGCACGCCGCACAGCGTATTCTTCTACGCGCTCGGCTACACCGGATGGGTCGGCGTCGCCCTGTTCGGCGTGCTGCAGTTCGCCATCCTCAAGCTGCTGTGGCGCTCCTATCGGTTGACCCGACAGCCGGCCGGGGTGGTCTGGTGGTTCACAGGAATGGCGATGGCCTTTTTCGAGGCGAGCTTCGATACGCCGTACAAGGCGATCCCCTTCTACCTGCTGATGGGTTTCAGCATCGCTCCGGGATTGTTACAGCCGAGTGGAGAGCGGCATGCGCGTCCTGCACGTGCACAACTTCTATCAGTTGCCGGGCGGTGAAGATCAGTGCTTCGCCTCGACCGGCGCCATGCTCGAAGCCCATGGCCACGAGGTGGTGCCGTTCACCCTGCACAACGATGCCGTCGCGACGGGGGGCAAGCTCGCGACGGCGACCACCGCGGTATGGAATGGCGCCACCTACGAAGAGCTGCGCCGGCTGATCCGCACGACCCGACCCGACGTCGCGCATTTCGAGAACACCTTTCCGCTCGTGTCGCCGGCGGCGTACTACGCCTGCCACGCCGAGGGCGTGCCGGTGCTCCAGATGCTGCACAACTTCCGCATCGTGTGCCCCTCGGCGATCCTCTATCGCGACGGTCAGGTCTGTGAGGACTGCCTGGGCAAGCGCTTCGCCTGGCCCGGGGTCCGGCACGGTTGCTACCGCGGCAGTCGGCTCGGCAGCGCCGTGGTCGCCACGATGGCTGCCGTGCACCGCGGCATCGGCACCTGGACCAGAGAAGTCGATGCGTACGGCGCGCCCAACCGCTTCGTCCACGCCAAATTCCTCGAGGCGGGCTTCCATCCCGACACGCTCCACGTCCACCCCTATTTCCTGAGCTCGACCCCTGCCGCAGGCGATGGCGCGGGCGGTTACGCCCTGTTCGCCGGACGGCTGACGCCAGAGAAAGGCATCAGGACCCTTCTGCGCGCCTGGGAGCAGCTGGGACCGGAGGTGCCGCTGAAGATCCTCGGCGCCGGCGCCGAGGCGACCAGCGTCGCCGAAGCCGCCGCCCGGTGCCCATGGATCGAGTGGCTGGGCTGGCGGCCGGTCGAGGAGGTCCAGAGCCTGGCCGGCGCGGCCAGGTTCGCAATCATTCCATCGGTCTGGTACGAGACGTTCCACCGGATGCACCTGGATGCGTTCGCCAAGGGCACCCCGGTGATCGGCTCGAACCTGGGCAGCATGCAGGCGATCATCGATCATCGGCGCACGGGCCTGCTGTTCCAGCCTGGCGATGCCGACGACCTGGTCAGGCAGGTCCGCTGGCTGCTGGCCAGTCCGCCCGAGGTCTACGCGCAGATGCGGGTCGCCGCCCGCCACGAGTTCGAAGCCCACTACACCGCGAAGGCGAGCCACGATCGGCTCATCGGGATCTACGCCGCCGCACGCGAGCGGATGGCGCGCAGGCTCAAGGATCGCGCGACCGCTTCAACATCCGTGCCATCGGCGGCGCCCGCCGCCGATGGTTAATGAAGCTCGCTCATCGAATACACCTCACCCGCGCACGTTCTGAGGCCGCGCCGCGCACCGCCGGGCGGCGCATGTTCCGCTGTCGGGTCGATGCGGAGCGCGCTACGGGTTCTGGTAGGGCCGGCCGGCGTCGCGCGCAGCGCGGCCGAGATCGGCGCGCAGCAAGTGCAGGTCGTCGCGCTGCCAGGTGGCCGTGGCGGTATCGCCGATCTCGACCGGATTGCGCAGGAACTGATCGTCGCGCATGTAAGCGACGAACTCCTCGCCGCCGGCGATGCGCATGGTCACCTTGACGAACGCGCCCTGGTATTCGATCGCGTAGACCGCGCCACTCACCTGGTTGACCCCGTCGCCCGCGGCGGCGCCGTTCTCGAGCGCGACCCGATCGCAGCGGGTCAAGACGTTGACCGGCTCACCCGGAGCTGTGCGTCAGCTCTCGACACGCGAAAGGCTTTGCTCTTCCACCGCAGTGGGCGTAGCATCTGCCCATCAGCGGGGAGCCATCCTTGTCCTCTTAAGTATACGCGGTCTGTGCGGGGTAGATCATGACCCGTCAGGTTGCAATTGCAATCGGAGTGAGCTGTGGAGTTGCCGGAGCGCCCCTTCCGGGCGCTCTAACCGGTGCGAAGCGGTTCGCAAAGTGGGCAAAGAACAGCGGCTTTGAAGTCATCAAATTCACTGATGGACCAAAGCGTCATGTTCATGTCGCGAAGATTAAAGAAGCCATCACATCGGCAGTTGACGCGGGCGATGTCACCCGTCTATTCATTTTCTTTGCAGGTCATGGGGTTTCACTGGGTGCGGGCAACGATGTCTGGTTACTTTCTGGAGCCGACAAGGACGCGGATTCCGCAATTAACGTGCCACACTCTCTTCTGATGGCGCGGCGCTCCGGCGTACGGCACGTGGCGATTTTCGCTGACGCGTGTCGAACGCCACCATCTCACCAACACAATGGTATTGGGGGACAGACACTTTTCCCCACAACAGTTCGACAAGGTCGCGTCGAACTTGACACATTCTACGCCACAAGAACAAGTGATCCGGCGCTTGAGATTCAGCATCGCTCCGATCCTTCAAGCCCCGCCTTTGGTGTCTTCACTGAGTGCCTCCTTGACATCTTTGAGGGCAAGATGCCGGCATCAGTCACATCGCTGTTGATTGACGGTAGACAGGTTTCGGTCATTCTTGCCAATACCTTGGCGCAGGAAATTGGCGACATCGTTGCCGATCGGCTCGTCGAGTTGAAGGTTGCCGAGTCACAGGAGCCGGAGCCGATCCCCGGATCATATCCACCCAACTTCCTCGCGGAGCTGCCCAGGGGAAGGGGCTCCGTCACGCTCACAGTCACGACGACCGAAGCCGCTCCCCCTTACCGACCGCTCACGGATGGCAGCAACATCACTGTCGCAGTCCACGACCCGGGATCGAACGGCCCAACCCGGTTTCGGCCCATCAATAGTGGCGGATCCCCACTAGCGGTCGAGGTTTCGGCTGGCACGTTGTGTCGAATCGAGGCTCGCGTGCACGGCTGGCGACCGGCCGATGGTCGCGATCAACGAATCATTGAGGTAAGCACGAACGTCCACGAGGCCATACGGTTCGTATCTGGCGCATTGCATAGCCGTCGAAGCCAGTGGAGTGACGAGGCCTACCTTCGTAGCATAGTCGTAGATCGCGAGGGCCATTTACATAGGCGGGCACCTGCGAGCGGCATCTACACAGTAGAGACGATAGACCCCTTGACCGGCCTAAGGGGACGCGAGCTTCAGACCTTGCGCAAGGGCGAGAGGCCCACGCCAGCAC
>JBKPNX010000067.1:0-26159 GCA_046732855.1 Pseudomonadota bacterium | reverse complement strand
CCTCAAGGTCGCGGCGGTCAAGGCCCCGGGCTTCGGCGACCGGCGCAAGGCCATGCTCGAGGACATCGCGATCCTGACCGGCGGTCAGGTGATCAGCGAGGACCTCGGCATCAAGCTCGAGCACGTGACGGTCGACATGCTGGGCAAGGCCAAGAAGGTCCTGATCTCCAAGGAAGAGACCACGCTCGTCGACGGCGCCGGCGACAAGTCCGGGATCGAGGGCCGGATCAACCAGATCCGCGCCCAGATCGAGGACACCACCTCCGACTACGATCGCGAGAAGCTGCAGGAGCGCCTGGCCAAGTTGGCTGGCGGCGTCGCGGTGATCAAGGTTGGCGGCGCGACCGAGGTCGAGGTCAAGGAGAAGAAGGACCGGGTCGACGACGCGCTGCACGCGACGCGCGCCGCGGTCGAAGAGGGCATCGTGGCCGGTGGCGGCGTGACCCTCCTCTACGCGGCCAAGGCGCTCGACCAGCTGAAGCCCGGCAATGACGACCAGCGGGTCGGCATCGACATCGTGCGCAAGGCGCTCGGCTGGCCGGCCAAGCAGATCGTGATCAACGCCGGCGCCGACGGCTCGATCGTCGCGGGCAAGCTGGTTGAAAAGAACGACGCCAACTGGGGCTACGACGCGCAGAACGACACGTACGTCGACATGTTCAAGGCGGGCATCGTCGATCCGACCAAGGTCGTGCGCACCGCGCTGCAGGACGCCGCCTCGATCGCGGGCCTGCTGATCACGACCGAGGCAATGATAGCCGAGAAGCCGAAGAAGGAGTCGGCCGGCCCCGGCGGCATGCCGGGTGGCGGCATGGGTGGCATGGGCGACATGGACTACTGAGCCCGCCGCTCGAGCTTCAGGTTAGCAGGGGCCGCCTTTCCGGGCGGCCCCTTTCTCTTGCGAGCGGCCCAGGACTCATCAGACATCGGGTGGAGGTGGGCCGCGCGACCGCCGTCGTCCTCCTGCTCGCCGCCCCCTGTCATCGGCCGGCCTGACACCTCGGCTTTTACCCGCTTGTCATCGCCCAACCACTTCGCTTGTCATCGCCCGGCTTGACCGGGCGATCCCTCTCGAGGGCGACCGGCCATGCTCGGCTACCGGGTCTACATGCTCGCGCGCCGGCGGAACGGCGCGTTGTACGTGGGCGTCACGAGCAACCTGGTCAGGCGGGTCGCCGAGCATCGCGAGCGTACCGCGCCCGGCTTCACCGAGAAGTATGGCGTGACGCGGCACGTGTGGTTCGAGAGGCACGACTCGATCGAGGCCGCGATCCGGCGCGAGAAGCGCCTGAAGAAATGGCCGCGCACCGCCGCAGCTCCGCCCGGTGAAGCAACTCGGATGCGCTGGATGGCCCGGTCAAGCCGGCCCATGACGGGATGGGGAACGGGTCGGCTGGCTCGGTCCCTTCGTCGCCCGCCGGGTTCCTTGTCGTTGCCCGCCGGTCTGCCTTGTCATTTCCCGCCGAGTCCCCTTGTCCTCCCCCGGCCAAGCCTATTTTTGGTCCTCGCCGGTCAAACTCTTTGTCACCGCCGGGCCAGGCTTTTTTGTCATCGCCCGGCTCGACCGGGGGATCCTGCGCAAGGCGGGGATGCTCGGCCACTGGCTGGCCCGGTCAAGCTGGGCCACGACAACAAGAAGGTCTAAAGTGTCCCAGAGACGATGCCGAGACCAGCGCGTCCATCAGGCGCACGGATCGGGCCTCACTTGTGGCTGCGGCGGTCGGTCTACTCGGTAAGATCGCCAGGTTCCGCCAGCACGTGCTTGCCAGGCTTCCAGACGTGCCCGAGGAAAACGTCACAGCCAGTGAGCTCGCCCTCCTCCTCATTGAAGCCACTGCAGCCAAGTGAGTTGGGCAAATACCGTCAGTTCCGGAGCAGCTGCCGGCGCAACAGGTCGAGCACGCTGATCACCGCATATTGGCGGACCCGATCGGGGTCACCGGGCAGGCGCACCTCGCGCGCTTCCACGTGGTCACCGAGCGCGAGGCCGAGGAACACGGTCCCCACCGGCTGACCGTCCTGCTCGTCCGGCCCGGCGACGCCGGTGGTCGCGAGCCCGACGTCGGCGCCGAGCAGCTTGCGCACGCCGGCCGCCATCGTCCGCGCGGCCGGCGCAGTGACCACCGGCCCTTCGGGCACGTCCAGCAACGCGAACTTGACGTCGCTCGCATAGGCGACCAGCGCCCCCCGCAACACATCGCCGGCGCCTGGGACGGAGCTGAGGCGGGCCGCCGCGAGGCCGCCGGTCACCGATTCGGCGAGCGCGAGAGTGAGGCCGCGTTCCTGCAGCAGGTCGACCACGACCGATTCCATCGTCTGCTCGTCGACGCCGAACACGATCTCGCCGAGCAGCGGCCGCAGCAGCGCCTCCTCTGTGGCCAGGATTGCGTCCGCGCTCGGGCCGTCGCCCGCCTTCGCGGTGATGCGCACCTTGATGCCTTCGATGCCGCTCGCCTGGAAAGCCAGCGTCGGATTGCCGAGCGCGTCGAGCTCGAGCATGCGCGGGGCGAGCAGCTCGGCGAGGCCAGACTCGGTGTGGCCCCAGGTGCGCAGCACGCGGCTCCGGATCACCGCGCTGACACCGGCGCGATGCTGCAGGTCGGGCAGCACCGTGCCGCGCAGCATGGTTTGCATCTCGTGAGGCACGCCCGGCACCGCATAGATCACCTTGTCGCCGACCGGGCAGATCAAGCCGGGCGCGGTGCCGGGCATCTCGGGGATCACCGCGGCGCCCTCGGGGACGTCCGCCTGGCGCAGATTGTTCGCGGCCATCTCGCGCCTGCGTGCCGTGAACAGGGCGGTGATCCGCTCGGCGAGCTCAGCACTGCGGACCAGCGGCACGCCCATGACCTCGGCGATCGCATCGCGCGTGATGTCGTCCTGGGTCGGTCCTAAGCCGCCGCACACGATCACGGCGTCGCTGCGCTCGAGGGCTTGGCGGATGCAGCCGACGATGCGCGCGAGATTGTCGCCGACCTTGGTCTGAAAGTATGAATTGATGCCGGCCTGCGCCAGCTGCGCGCCAATCCAGGCGGAGTTGGTATCGACGATCTGACCCAGCAGCAGCTCGGTGCCGATGGCGACGACTTCACAGCGCATGGGCGACATCTCCCAAGTGGCCGCGCGGCAGTCTGCCGCCAATTTACCCGGCGATCCAGAGAGGACGTGGCGGTCAGGCGAGGCGCACGGCGCTGGCCTGCGCCGCGAGCGCCAGCTCGCACACCTTGAAGCAGTACTCCTGCGGCATCGCGGTCTGGGTGCGCTCGAATACGTCGGCGATCAGGCGTGCGTAGTAGGGCAACGGCGCATCGCTGCAATCGATGCGACGGGTCGCCTCGCGATCGACCAGGAACAGGTGGTCGGTGCCGTCGCGCCCGGCGATGTCAACGTATTTCCGCAGCTCGATGTAGCCCTCGGTGCCGAGGATAGTGCACCGGCCATCGCCCCAGGTGGGCAGGCCGTCCGGCGTGTACCAGTCGACGCGGATATAGCCGTTGCCGCGGTCGCTGCGCAGCAGAACCTCGCCGAAGTCCTCGAACTCGGGCAGGTCCGGATTGGCGTAGTTGGCGACCGCGCTCGCCACGATCTCGGCGTCGGTGGAGCCGGTGAAGTGGAGGAACTGATCGATCTGGTGCGAGCCGATGTCGATCAGGATGCCCCCGGCATCGGCGCGCCGGAAGAACCAGCCGGGACGGAGGTGGCGATTGAGCCGGTGCGGCCCGAAACCGACCGTCTGCACCACGCGCCCGATCGCTCCGTCCTGCGCCAGCTCCGCCGCGCGGGTCATCGCGCGCACCTCGAAACGCTCCGAGAAATTGACCGACCAGATCCGCCCGGTCTCGCGCTGCAGGCGCATGACATCGGCGAGCTGGGCGGGCGTGATCACGGCCGGCTTGTCGACCATGACGTCCTTGCCGTGACGCATCGCCTCGAGTGCGATCTCGGCCCGTTCCGAGGGAATCGCGGCGGTCACGATCAGCTGGATCTCGGAATCGTCGAGCAGCGCGCGCACGTCCTGCACACGCGGGAGATCGGGAAAGCGCCGCACGAAGCCGTCGAGCGGCGAGGCCGAATCGCGCGCGTAGTAGCCCCTGCACTCGGCGCCGAGTCCGAGGAGCCGGCCGACCTGATGATAGATGTGGCGGTGGTCGAGGCCGATCGCGGCGAATTTGAGCGGTGGGTGGTCGGGCATGGCGGGCTCCGTGCTCAGACGGTCTCGATCTTGACGGCGCGCCGCTCGGCGGACGACCGCAGCACGGCGTCGATCAAGCGGTGCACGCGCAGCGCCTCGCGACCGGTGACGCGCGGGCTGCGCTCCTGGTCGAGAGCGGCGAGGAAATCGGCCAGCAGCGCGCGATGCGGATCGTGGGGAAACGCCATCGGGTCGGCGCCGCCGCCGGTACCCTGTTCTTCGCCGACGCGCTCCTCGCGCCCGTCCTGGTGATGGACGGTGACGACGCCGGCGGCGAGGATGGCGGTGCTTTTGGTGCCGATCAGCTCGATCCGCTCGGGAAAGCCGGGGTACGCGGCCGTGGTCGCGATCAGCGCGCCCAACGCGCCGTTGGCAAAGCGCAGGCCCGCCGCGGCGAAGTCTTCGGTCTTCATGCGATGCAGGCCGGTCGTGCCGGCGATCGCCGCGACTTCGGCCACCGGGCCGGCGAGGCTCAAGGTCAGATCGAGGGTGTGGATCGCCTGGGTGATCAGGACGCCGCCGCCGTCGCGCGCGAGCGTGCCGCGGCCGGGCTCGTCGTAGTAGCTCTGAGGGCGCCACCACGGGCAGCTCACGTTGACCGCCGCGAGCTCGCCCAAGGCGCCTTGCCGCAGCAGCGCACGCAAGTGCTCCGAGGCGTCGCGAAAGCGGTGCTGGAAGACAACGCCGAGTTTCACGCCCGCGGTCTCCGCCGCCTCGACCAGGCGCACCGCCCGCTCGGTCGAGCGCTCGAGCGGCTTCTCCAGCAGGATGTGCTTGCCCGCGGCGGCAAAGCGCTCCACCAGCTCCAGGTGCGTGTTCGGCGGCGTCAGGATCAGCACCGCCTCGATCGAAGGATCGCTGACGATCCGCTCAAGGTCGCCGGTCGTGGGGAAATCGAAGCACCGGGCGAAAGCCTGCCGCCGCGCCTCGCTGCGAGCGAACGCACAGGCGACCTCGACGCGCTCGTGCAGATCCAGCAGGCTCTTGGCGTGCGGCGCCACGGCCATGCCGAGGCCGATCACCGCGACGCGATGTCTGGTCATGGCAATGGCGCCTCCCGAAATCCTTGCGCCGGGTCGTCGTCCGCATTGGCGAAGATGGCCGAACCGGCCCGCCATCCCAACCCGCAAGTGACGACATCCGGGATCGGTCATACTACGGCCAGCCCACGGGGACTACCGCGCGCGGCGCTTTCGCTCTTGTGCAGCGCCGCCGGACGCGCTTAGCTGGCCGGCGATTGCGACCAAGCGATTTTCGATCGATGGCGACCGTTCTTGCAGAAAGGCTCCCCGGCACCGGTTTCAAGGCCTACCGGCGCGGCACTCATCGCACGGTCGATCCCGCCACCACGCTGGCGCGCGCCCAGCCCCACCTCGCATCCATGGGCATCACGCGGGTCGCTAATGTCACCGGCCTGGATCGGATCGGCGTCCCGGTGGTCATGGTAGTTCGGCCGAACGCGCGCTCGCTCGCGGTGTCCCAGGGCAAGGGACTGAGCCTGGAGGCGGCCAAGGCCTCCGGCGTGATGGAAGCGATCGAGCTGTACCACGCCGAGCGAATCGAGCTGCCGCTCAAGCTCGGTAGCGCCCGCGAGCTCGCGAGGACGCATCCCCTGGTCGACCTGAACGCCCTGCCGAGCTTGGCCGCAAGCATCTTCCATCCGGACCTGCCGATTCTCTGGATCGAAGGGCGCGATCTGTTGACCGACCTGACGGCCTGGCTGCCGTACGAGGTGGTCCATGCCCGCTACACTCTGCCCCTGCCGAGCGGCAGCGGCTGCTTTCCCGCCAGCAGCAACGGCCTCGCCTCGGGCAACCACGTGCTGGAGGCGATCAATCATGGCATCGCCGAGGTGGTCGAGCGGGATGCGACGACGCTGTGGAACCATCTTGACCAGCCAGGCCGGACGCGGACGCGCATTGATCTCGGCACGATCGACGACGACGATTGCCTCCTCATGCTGGCAGAGCTCGAACGCGCCGAATTCGCGGTCGCCGTATGGGACGCGACCACTGACGTCGGCATTGCCGCGTTCTATTGCTTGATCACGGATCGCCGCCACGCGCATGCTCACTCCGGCGCCGGTGCGGGAGCGCATCCGTCGCGCGCGGTCGCGCTGCTGCGCGCGTTGACCGAGGCGATCCAGGTGCGGACCACCTACATCACGGGCTCGCGCGACGACCTGCGGCCGCACGAGTTCACGACGGCGGGGCTCACGGACAAGCTGCGGCGCGCGCAGGCGCTGATGAGCGAGGGTGGGGCGCGGCGGAACTTCCGCGACGTGCCGACCTACGACTCGCGTACCTGCGCCGACGATTTCGCCTGGATGCTGGATCGCCTGCGCGCGGTCGGCATCGTGGAAGTCATTGCGGTCGATCTGACCCGACCGGAGTTCGGCCTGCCCGTCGTGCGCGTGGTGATCCCCGGGCTGGAAGGCCCGGACGATCACGACCGGTACATGCCCGGACCGCGGGTCGTCGAGCTGCGCGGGGAACAGCGGTGAAGGCGTGCGTGTTCGTGGGCCCCACGCTGCGCGCGGAGGATCTCGCGCCGGACGACGAGATCGTCGTACTGCCCCCGGTCGCCCAAGGCGACGTCTACCGCGCGGCGCAGGCGCGGCCGAGCGCGATCGGCATCGTCGACGGCTATTTCGAGGGCGTGCTGTCGGTCTGGCACAAGGAGATCCTGTGGGCGATGGCCGAGGGCGTCCACGTGTTCGGCAGCGCCAGCATGGGCGCGCTGCGCGCTGCCGAGCTGCATCCGTTCGGCATGCGCGGCAGCGGCCGCATCTTCGAGGCGTATCGCGCCGGCGAACTCGAGGACGACGACGAGGTCGCGGTAATCCACGGGCCGCCCGAGACCGGCTATCTCGCCCTGTCCGAGGCCATGATCAACATCCGCGCGACCCTGGCCGCGGCCGAGCGAGATGGCATCATCGCCCCGACGACGCGCGATGCCCTGACCCGCATCGCGAAGGAGCTGTTCTATCACGACCGGACCTTCGAGCGCCTGCTCGAGCGCGCCGCCAAGCGGTCGGTGCCCGCTCGCGAGCTCGCGGCTCTGCGCGTCTGGCTGCCGCAGGGCCGGGTTGACCAGAAGCGCGAGGATGCGCTCGCCATGCTCGCGGCGATGCGGTCGTTGCTGGCCGGGCGCACCGCGCCGATGGAGGTCGACTACGTCCTGGAGTGGACCGAGGTCTGGGAAGACGCGACCGCAGGGGCGGCGGCATCCCGGCAGCCAGGCGCCGGCGGGTCCGCAGCGTGGCTGAGGGACGATCGCGTGCTCGAGGAGCTCCGGCTTGAGCCCGAGAGCTACTTTGCCGTGCGGGACCGGGCGCTGCTCCGCCTCTTGGCCGCGCGCGAGGCATCGCGCCAGCGCCGCTGGGTCGATGCCGGAGCCCGAAAGGAGCGGCTGCATCGCCTGCGCACGCGCCACGGCCTGTTCACTCGCGATGCCCTCGATCGCTGGCTCGCGGCGAACGCGATCGAAGGTCGACAGTTGGAGCGGATGGTCGAGGAGGAGGCGCAGCTCGAGGCGATCGGCGCGCTCGCCGCGCCGGGATTGCCCGGTCAGCTGCTCGACGAGCTGCGCCTGCGCAACGAGTTCTCCCGCTTCGCCGAGCGTGCGCGCAGCAAGCAGGCATTCCTCGACGCGCACGGCCTCGACCATCCGGATACGGATGACGCGCGCGTCGCGCCGCCCGCGGTGATGCGGGCGTGGTATTTCGAGCGCCGGCTCGGGCAGCCGCTGCCCGACGACATCGACGCGGCCGCGCGCGAGCTCGGCTTCGCCGACCGGGCCGATTTCGATCGCGCGCTGCGCCGCGAATGGCTATATTCGAACAGGGAGGAAAGTATTTGAGCGCGGATGATTTCGCGAGGATGTGGAGGCCATGTCGATAGACCTCGTCAAAAAGTGCCGACGACGCGGCACCAGATTTCGGTTGTTCCCCCAACCTCGGTTCATCAAACCGTTCCACGAGCCTGAGACCGTCTGGATCTCGCCGGATGCCGGAACCATCGGCCCCGGCCCCTCTGATGATCGCATGTATGTGATCGATCCGATCGACAAAGCGCGCCAGTACGGCCCCGCCCGGGGCCCATACGGCTCGCTTTTTTTCTATTATCCCCCTTGGAACGGCCCTATCCGGCGACCGCCGCGACCTGATCGAGACGGTCATTTCGACCATCTGCCGCTTCGAACCAAAGAATTCGAGGCGGCCCACGCCTATGGCGTGGCTCGGTTCGTCCTTGACATTTGGACGGACTATTTCGGCCAGCCGATCGGCTGGCATTTCCTTCGCGACTACGATCGACTCGAGGTGGTTCTCCTGCGGGCCCTGGCCAACGCGACCGCAGGATACGGCTTCATGGAGCTTGGCTCCGACGTCGTCGATGGGGATCGTCGGCTCTTCAGCCTGAATTTCGACATCATCGCCCACGAGATGGGCCACCTCTTCCTCTATTCGCAAGTCGGACTGCCGGACCTCGATGCGATCGAAGGCGAGTTCTTCGGGTTCCACGAGTGCGGTGCCGATATCGTCGCACTGATCACCGTGCTCCACTTCGATTCAGTGGTCGATCATCTTCTCCGAACAACAAGAGGCAACCTATATACTTTCAATGAGCTGAACAGGTTCGCCGAGCTGTCGCCGAACAAGCAGATCAGAGTGGCCGGCAACTCGACGAAAATGTCGGCCTTTGCCCGGGGGTGGACGGATGAGCATGACCTGTCGCAGCCCATGACGGGCGCGATTTTCGACACTCTGATCGATGTCTTTCATGACAAGCTGGTGCGGCGCGGGGTGATCGGCGCCGAGGTCGATCCCCTCCTGGATCAACTGGAGCGTCGGAAGGAGCTGGCGGGTGTCATCCAGTCGTTTTTCGATGACGCCTATGCCGCGAACCACGAGCCATTCAAGTTGGCGTTGCTCGAGGCACGCGATTATGTGGGAGTTGCTTTCGCCGAGACGTTGCGCCGCCTGTCGGCGGACTATCTGAACTATGACGACGTTGGCGCGGTGATGCTCGAGGTGGACCTCGAGATGACCGGAGGGCGGTACCAGAACGACATCATCAGCAATCTTCGATGGCGAGAGATTGGCCGGGTCCGGGTCGGACCTCGCCTGGCGCCGCCCGACGAGTACAGCCACGCATTCTCGGCGCGCACGGCGACCCCCGCGGACCAGGTGGGCCTGCCTCGAATGTCCTACCGCGAACGCTGGAAAGTGGCTCGTAGCTGCCGCATGGTGCCGCCGTAAGACGCACGCTGGAAACTTGAGATTGAAGGTTGCCAAACGGTAGGCTGTCGGCTAAATTCTCGTAAAATTTGTCGGAGAGGAGTTTTGTTGCATGTCTACTGGTGAGTCGATCTTAAGCCCGAGCCTGATCAAACTCTACGGCCGCACGATCACCGAGATCCAGCTCAACATACCTGCGGGTGGCGCCGGGTCAGGACCGGCCGGCCTCCAGAATCTTGGCGCAAACCAGTTCCTGAGGGCGCAGCTAAGCGCGGCGAACGCGCGCCTGGCGCGCATCTATGGGTTCAGCTTCGAGGGGCACTACTACGACCTCCCAAGGCCAGTGATCATGCTGGTCCACGGAGCCGGGGTCCCCGTGGCCGTCCCGCCGACGATCGATGACAGCGACGAGGCGGGACGAGATTGGGAATTTGCCGGAGGTCTCAACTATTGGGAATATGACAAGGGTGATTTCTCGCTCCGTCTTGATGTCGAGAGCGGCCCGCTCACGGAAATCCTCCTGGATGCGACCTTGGGTGCGGATCCGCTCGGCTCCTATGCCGGCGCCAGCGCTCGTCTGAGCGGGGCCAGCGCCCGGATCAGCGGTGCCAGCGCGCGCCTCAGTGGCGCCAGCGCGCGGCTGAGCGGTGCCAGCGCGCGCCTGCGGCGGGGCGATTGGGACTAAACCTGACGCCACTTGGCCGCGGCTGATCCGATTGAGGCGCCAGCGCAATCCTAGCGCAGGCCAGCCTTGCGCAGGCCCTCGATGAAGATCTCGTTCTCGTGGGGATCTTTGTTCGGCGGCACGTTGCTCCAGTGTTCCAAAGAGAAATTCGGATGGATGCGCATGACTTGTTGCGCGTGATGCCTAGCGTCCTTCATCGCCCCCAGATGGGCGTAGCTCGATGCCAGCAGACGGTGCGCCTCCGACTGATCACGCATCTGGTGTAACGTGTTTATCGCTCCCTCGTAGTCGAAAGCATAAAAATAGGCTTCACCGAGGTACCACAGATACCAATCGGGATAGTATGGGTTCAGCCGCATGGCCCGCTTCAGCAAGTCGATCGCGTGCGCGGTCTGACCGCAATAGGTCATGGCGTCACCCATTTCAGCGAGCAGATCGGCATCGTTAGGATTGAGCTCGACCGCGCGACGATAGGCGGTGAGCGACTCGTCATGGTGCTTCTTGTACAGGCGGGCGAACCCGAGCTCGCCGAAGCCGCGCGCGTCCAGGCTGTCGTAGCCGATCGCCGCATTCGCGAGATCCACGGCCTTGTCGAGCGCTGCCCCCGGCTCCGGGGTCCAATGATAACGCCAGGCGAGATTGAAGGTGCGTGACATGCCGGCGTAGCAGCGGCCGTAGTCGGGGTCGATCTCCGCCGCGTGCTCGAACAGCCGGCGGGCGTGCAGATTGGCTTCCTGGCGGTAGCGCAGGCTCAGGTCCTGGCCGCGCAGGATCAGGCCGTAGGCGCGCAGCTCCGGCGGGTTCTCGGCGAGCAGGCGTCGCTGCTCCGCGGCGCTGATCTGGACCGCGAGGCGGGTCGCGATCATGGCGGTGACGTCATCCTGGAACGCGAACAGGTCGTCCAGGCTGCCGTCGTAGCGGTCCGACCAGATCACCCGATCCGTCTCGGCCTCGGCGAGCTGCACCCGGAGCCGGAGCTTGCGCCCGGAACGCTGCAGACCGCCGGTCATGAGATAGCGCACGCCGAGTTGGCCGGCGATTTCGGAGGACGGCAGATCCCGGTGCTTGAACAGGAAGGTGGAATGTCGGGCGATCACCAGGAGATCGCGAAAACGGCTCAGGTTGGTGATGATGTCGCCAGTGAAGCCGTCGCATAAATGACCGTTGCGTGGGTCATCCGAGAGGTTTTCCATCGGCAGCACTGCCACCGAAGCTTCAACGAAGGGACGAATGAGTTCGCTCGGCGACTGCGGCAGGTCGGCCGAGACCGGCAGGGGCGGCCCGTTGACGTCGATCGCGAACACCTCGATCGGCTCGGTGATGTTCTTCAGGCTTTGCGGACCAAGCTTGCGCATCGCGATGCCAAGCGTGTCGCGCACCGCGCGCTGCACGGCTTTGGTGATGCAGATGCCCCCCGGCTGGGCGAGCGCCTGAATGCGCGCCGCGACATTGACGCTGTGACCCTGCACGTTGGCCTCGCCGCCGAGCAGCACCTCGCCGACGTTGATGCCGATGCGAAACGCGATCGGCTCGTCGTCCGCCGCCCACACCGCCTCGTTGCGGAACTCGCGCTGAATCGCTACCGCGAACTGGAGCGCCTGGGCGGCGCTCTCGAACAGGGCGAGGATGCCGTCGCCGGCGACATGCTCGACGTGACCGCCGTAGTCGCCGATCAGCGACCGGATCAGCCTGACCGCCTGGGTCACCCGCTGATAGGTGCGTTCCTCGTTTTTGGCCATGAGCCGGCTGTAGCCGTGCACGTCGGCGAACAGGATCGCCGAACGCTGGCGACGCGGCGTGGCGAACGACGCTTCGGACATGGGCGCGGCTTCTCTCGAGCGCTCCGTGATCCGGAGCATTACCCCCCTGGTCGCGCGTCGACTATGAGCGACTTCACACGCCGGTTCAATCGGCAAGGACAGACTGTCTTGGCAGCTCACGACTGAGCGCGCTCAGCCTGACGGTAGGGGTCTCGCTCGCGGGGCTGGCCCGCGCGGACCGCCCGGGCATCGCTCCTCACCCCTGAGCTTCGCGCACGCCGGTCTTCCGTTACTTCCATCAAGCGGAGGACGGGCCCTGGATCCCGATCGGGGATGCCTCCCGGGGCCGCGCCACAAGATTCTCGCTTTGCCGCCGGTCCAAGTCGTAGGATGCCAGCGGCGGAGCGAGCAGGGCGGCCCATGAGCGAGAGCTACGACGCGATCGTGATCGGCGCCGGCATCATCGGCGCGTGCACCGCGTTCGAGCTGGCCAAGCGCGGCTGGCGGACGCTCGATGTCGACCGACTGCCAGCGGCGGGCTACGGCTCGACCGGCGGCTCGTGCGCGATCATCCGCACCCACTACTCGACCTTCGACGGCTCGGCCCTCGCTTACGAGGCGTTCTTCCATTGGGACGACTGGGCGGGCTACCTGGGCGTGCCCGACGAGCGCGGGCTCGCCGCGTTCCACAAGACCGGCTGCCTGGTGATGAAGACCGCGGCGAACGGGTACCTGCGGTCGGTCTGCGCGCAACAGGACGCGCTCGGCATCCCGTGGGAGGACTGGGCGCCCGAGCGAATCGCAGCGCGCTTCCCGTTCTATGACCTGCGCGCCTTCGGCCCAACCAAGCGGCCGGACGACCCGGCGTTCGGCGAGCCCACCGAGGCCGGGAGCCTCGGCGCGGTGTTCTTCCCCTGCGCCGGCTACGTCAGCGACCCGCAGCTCGCCGCGCACAATGGCCAGCGGGCGGCGGAGGCGCGGGGCGCGAAGTTCCGCTTCAACGCCAACGTGGTCGAGATCCGGCGCGCGGGAGGCCGCGTCGCCGGCGTCACTCTGGCCTCGGGCGAGGCAATCGACGCGCCGATCGTGGTCAACGTCGCCGGCCCGCACTCGTCCAAGGTCAACCGCATGGCCGGCGCCCTGGCCGGCATGAACATCACGACCCGCGCACTCAAGCAGGAGGTGGCGCACGTGCCCTTCCCGGCGAGCTTCGACTTCGAGCGGGCGGGCCTCGTGACCTCGGATTCCGACATCGGCTGCTACTGCCGGCCGGAAATCGGCAACCACCTGCTGATCGGCAGCGAAGACCCGCCGTGCGATCCGCGCGAGTGGGTCGACCCGGACGATTACGAGCGCAACTTCTCGGAGCAGTGGCAGGTCCAGGTGCAAAGGGTCGCGCAGCGGATCCCGGGTCTGCCGGTCACCAGCCCGGTGAAGGGCGTGGTCGACCTGTACGACGTCACCGAGGACTGGATCCCGATCTACGACAAGTCGGATGTGGGCGGCTTCTACATGGCGGTCGGCACGAGCGGCAACCAGTTCAAGAACGCGCCCGTGGTCGGCGCGATGATGGCCGAGCTGATCAGCGCCTGCGAGCAGGGCCGCGACCACGACCGCGATCCCCTTCCTTTCCGCCTCGCGCGCACCGACCGCACGCTCAACCTCGGCTTTTTCTCGCGCCGGCGTCAGGTCAACCCGGAAAGCAGCTTCTCGGTGCTGGGCTGAGCGCGAGCCGGATTAGGCCGGTCAGCGATGTTGAGCGCGCACGCTCACGGACCGGCACCCACACGATTGCGCCAACGAAATCCCCAGCGGCCGCGCCGCTTGCTGGCCTGTCATAGGCAAGGCATCCTGAGCGAACAAGCTCGAGGAACCTGTCGTGGAGCTTACCCGCCGCCAGTTGAATGCCATCGCCGACCTGATCGAAGCGCGCCGTAGCGATGTCACCGCTACGGCACGCGAGATCGCCGACGAGATCGGTCAGGTCCTGGAGCAGACGGACGAACGAGCGCCGCCGCGGTGGCGTTGGCAAAATCTGCCAATCGCCCTGGGAAACCCCGCCTTCGGACTGGCGCTCCTCGGAATCCTGGTCACGCTGGCGGTGGTGTGGCTGACGTGGGACTACGTCGGCTGTGCGCGCGGCAAGTGCCTGCCTGCGCTCAGTCTCCCGGGCCTGCTGGTTGCCGGCTGGATCGTGTTGCCCCCGATCTTCTTCTTCATCGAGCTGTATCTGCGCGATGGCGGCGAGGCGGATCGACAGATGCTCAAGACGTACCACGATTATGCACGCACCATCTGGCTTGCGCTCGGCGCCGTCCTCGCCGCACTCTACGGTCTCGCGCTCAAGCCCTGGTGATCGCTCTTACGCCTGCAGCCGGATCGCCTTCAGGCCCTGCCTGGCAGGACAGATCCTGCTCCTGCCACGCCGCGCGGTTCTCCGACCGGAATGGTCGGCGGACGCTACGGCGACACGCCTGATGGCGTCCAACCACGACCGCACGCTATGCCCCCGCTCGCGGCTCACGCCGTGCGCAGGCCGAGATGCTCGGTCATCGGCTCTAACTAAGTCCCGGTCGGCGGGGAGCAGGATGCCCGCGCCGCCAACCAGGATGATCAGGGCGCGGTATAGGCGGTCTTGACCGTGGTGTAGAACTCGACCGCGTAGCGCCCCTGCTCGCGCGGCCCGTAGCTCGAGCCTTTGCGACCGCCGAACGGCACGTGATAGTCGACGCCGGCGGTCGGCAGGTTGACCATCACGAGACCCGCCTCGGCGTTGCGCTTGAAGTGGCTCGCGTGCCTCAGCGAGGTGGTGCAGATGCCCCAGGACAGGCCGAACGAGCTGTCGTTGGCGACCGCAAGGGCCTCGTCGTAATCGTTGACCCGGATCACCGAGGCGACCGGGCCGAACACCTCCTCGCGATTGATCCGCATCTGGTTGGTGGTCTCTGTGATCAGCGCGGGCTGCAGGTAATAACCCTCGGTCTCGCGCTTCAGCCGCTCGCCGCCGAAGGCGAGCCTGCCGCCTTCCTCCTGGCCGAGCGTGATGTAGCGCAGGTCCTGGTCGAGCTGCTTCTGGTCGACCGCCGGACCGACCTGAGTTCCGGGCTTGAGCGCATGGTCGACTTTGAGCTGCTTCATGCCCTCGATCATCGCCGCGACGAAGCGGTCGTGAATCTGTTCGGTGACGATCAGGCGCGACGAGGCGGTGCAGCGCTGCCCGGTCTGGAAGAAGGCGCCATTCAGCGCGCAGTTAACCGCGACGCCGAGATCGGCATCATCCAGCACCACGAGCGGGTTCTTGCTACCCATCTCGAGCTGGAACTTGGCGAGGCGCGCGGCGCACTTCTGCGCGATGTGCCCGCCGGTATCGACCGAGCCCGTGAAGCTCACGGCCGCGATCTCGGGCGAGTCGAGGATCGCCTCGCCGACCACCGAGCCGCGTCCCATGACCAGGTTGAACACGCCCTCCGGCGCGCCGTGCTTGTGCAGGATCTCCGCGATCGCCCAGGCCGAGGCGGGCACCAGGTCGGCCGGCTTGAGCACCACCGTGTTGCCGTAGGCGAGCGCAGGCGCGACCTTCCAGGCGGGAATCGCGAGCGGGAAGTTCCAGGGCGTGATCAGCCCGACCACCCCGAGCGGCTCGCGGTAGACGTCGACCTCGACCCCTGGCCGCACCGAGGGTACCCGCTCGCCGGCAAGACGCAGCGCTTCGCCGGCGAAGAACTTGAAGATCTGCCCGGCGCGCCCGGCCTCGCCCACGCCGTCGGCGAGCGGCTTGCCCTCCTCGCGCGACAGCAGCTCGCCCAACTCCTGCCGGCGCTTCAGGATCTCGTCGCCGACCGCGTCCAACAGATCAAAGCGCTGCTGCGGCGTGCTCCTCGACCACGCGGGAAAGGCCGCCTTGGCGGCGGCGATCGCCTGCTCGGCCAGCGCCCGATCGGCGCGCGCGTAGCTGCCGACCACGTCGCTGAGATCGGATGGATTGAGGTCGTCTTGGGCTTCGGTGCCCTCGACCCATGCGCCGCCGATCAGGTGAGGCTTGAGTGCCATCGCGATGCTCCCCCGCTGCCGGAATGCCGGTTCTCCCAGTGCGAACCTGCCGCGCGCTCCGCTCGGCGGCCATGAGCTGGCGCCGGCGGCGCCTGCGATTTTGCCATCGAGCTTACGGCAGAGGGCGGCGCGTGTCACCCGCGCGCGGTCACGGTCGGCCGGGCGCGTCAACCGCTCCAGCCGGTGGCTCGAGCAATCGAGCTCGTGAATGCGTGCGCTCAGAATATTCCGCAAAACCGGTAAAATCTCGTCCCGATGTGCATGGTTCATATCAAGCCCTTGTCGACGATGGCTGATCTGCTCTCCGTCCCTGTGGACAACGGCTGAGCGGATTGTGCGGCAAATATGCTTCCTCGCGCGGATGCGTCTCCTTTAAGCTGGCGGTGGGAGGTGAAGCGCACGGATGGCCGAAGCGTCAGATACGCTGCTGTTCGAGGGCTCGGAGCCAGCCGAGGCCGAGCCGCAGCATGCCACCGGCCTGTTGCCGGCCCAGTATCTCAAGGCCCTGATCGAGCACAGCCGCGAGATCCGGGCGACGGAGCCGATCGAGCCGGATCAACTCCAGCCTGCGAGCCTCGATTTGCGGCTCGGCGCCCGCGTGTATCGCGTGCGCGCGAGCTTTCTGCCCGGCGCGACGGCGACCGTCCAGGACAAGATCGACGCGCTCGCCATGCACGACTTCCCGCTCGACGATGCCGGCGCGGTGCTCGAGAAGGGCTGCGTCTACATCGTGCCGCTGCTCGAGTGCCTGGCGCTGCGCAAGCGGGTCTCGGCGATCGCCAACCCCAAGAGCTCGATCGGCCGGATCGACGTGTTCACGCGGCTGATCACCGACCGCAGCGCCGAATTCGACCGGGTGCGCGCCAACTATCACGGACCGCTCTACGCCGAGATCTCGCCGCGCACCTTCAGCATCCTGGTGCGGAAGGCCGACCGGCTGAACCAGATCCGGATCAAGCGCGGCTCGCCACTGTCCAGCGACGACGCCATGCGCCGCCTGAACGAGCGCGACGGCCTGCTCGAGCCGGCGCCGGAGCGCGCCGGCATCCGAGGCGGCATCCCGATCACGGTGGACCTGGCCGGCGCCGGACCGGGCTCGGTGATCGGCTACCGGGCGAGGAAGCACGCCGGCCTGATCGATCTGCGCCGGCTGCGCCATTATCCGCCGGACGATTTCTGGCACGTGCTACGCGCCAGCCCGGCGCGCACGCTCATGCTGGATCCCGGCGAGTTCTACATTCTCGCCTCCAAGGAGGCGGTGCGCGTGCCCGCTGATCACGCTGCCGAGATGCTCGCCTACGATACGGCGATGGGCGAGTTTCGCGTGCACTACGCCGGCTTTTTCGATCCAGGCTTCGGCCATGCGGACGCGGGCGGGGAAGGCACCCGGGCGGTGCTCGAGGTGCGCTCGCACGAGGTGCCGTTCATGCTCGAGGACGGCCAGCGGGTCGGCCATCTGGTCTACGAACGCCTGATCGCCCGGCCCGATCGCCTGTACGGTGCGAACATCGGCTCGTCGTACCAGCGCCAGGGTCTGGCGCTGTCCAAGCACTTCCGCCTCGAATAGCGTGGGCGCTCGGCGCCGGCGCGGTCGCGCGCCGAGAACCGCTCGCGCGCCGGTGGGCTCCTGCCCCGGGTTGCGCGGCTCAGCCGCCGAACCCGGCACGTCGGGTAAACAGCGTGCCAAAAGCGGGCCGCGCATCGTCGATGCCGGCGAGGCGCAGGCAATGCCAGGCCAGGGCGTGATTGCTCGACGTGATCGGCTTGCCAAGCGCGGCTTCGATCTCGCTCACGGCACCGAGCAGGCGCAGGCTGGTGCACGACACGAACACGGCATCGACCGCGGGTCCGCGGCCGAGCTCGATCGCGGCATCCCGGATCGAGGCCGGATCGATGCGCGCGGCCCGGCGGTCGTCCTCCTCATTGAACGAGCCCATCACCGGCACGGCGAAGCCGCGCGCCTCGATGTACTCGCGCATGAAGCGGTTGATGTCGTCGCGATACGGCGTGAGCAGGGCGATCCGACGCGCGCCGAGCGCCGCGAACGCCGCGAACGCCGCGCTGATCGGCGTGGTGCAGGCCACGCCGGGACGCGCCGCGCGGATCCGGGCGAACACCTGCTCCTCGCCGATCACCATCGCGGCGGAGGTGCAGCCGAAGGCGACCACGTCCAGCGGGAGGCCAGGCAGGATGACCTCGGTCGCGTCGGTGAGGCGCGCCTCCATGGCGGCGAGCGTCGCGGGCGTGATCGCCGCTGCGTTCAGGATGCGGCTCTCGTAGAACGCGACGCCCGGCAGATCGAGCAGCCGGCGCAATTCGTGCTCGATGGTCTGATCGGTCGCGAGCACGATCAACCCGATCCCCGCGCGCGCCGCGATGCCGTCGTCCAGCCGATGCGGCAGCTGCCCCTTACTGATGGCGAGGTCGTGCTCGACGAGCCCGGTCATGGCGGCCTCCACCGCAAAGAGGGACGACTATATCGGGATTACGCCGGTTCGTCCCGTGCGCTCGCGAGCCCTCGCCGGATTCAGTCGCCAGCGCGGGCTTTGGGTTCAGCGCTCCTAGCGAAGCGGACCGGTACCGCGGGCCGCGGCGGGCGCGGGGAAGGCGATTCGCGATGCCCGGCACTCGCTCTGAGGCACCTCACGCAGGCGACGCGGCACGCGAGGGCTGGCAGGCCGCGCCGAGCCGGTCACGCGGGAGCGGCTTGACCAGTATCCTCGCAGCGCATCCTGCAGCGCAGACGCGATCAGGGCGCCGCCGATGTAGTCCCGCCCCGGCGGCGCCCTTGACCTGCCTCCCTCCCTCACAGAGAGGCCTCCGCTCCCTCCAGGAGAGGAAGCAAAGTGCTATTGGAACGCTGATGCACCCATCTCGGTTCCGACCAACCCCTGCCATGCATGCTCAGCTTGCCTCCAGCCGAGGTCGTGCGCCAGCTCAACCGCAGCCGTTCTCGGGCGCTGCGCCGGCCGAGCCGGATCGCGCGCCGCGCCGCGCAACGTCGGGTAGTCGGCGCGACTCCTGGCCCCGAGAGGCGGACCTGCGGGCTCGGCCCTTTTTGATGTCCCGGCATGTCGCGCCACGTTTCGCCAGTGCTCCGTGCGGCAGCTCCGGGCATGTCTCGCCAGATGCGAGATCCCTTGTCATTCTGCAGGGTTGGGGAACTGGATAGGCGCCCGGGTCGCGCCGGTAAGGAGGTCGAAGGTTCGCTGATCGACGGAAAGATTGGCGCGCCCGAGAGGATTCGAACCCCTAACCCCCAGATCCGTAGTCTGATGCTCTGTCCAGTTGAGCTACGGGCGCGCGCGACGGGGCCACGCTTGTAACCGACCGCGCGGCGGACGACAAGGGTGCCTCAGCCCTGCGCGAGCGCCGCGCCGATCGCCGCCGCAATCTCCTCGGGCGCGGCATTGTGCGCGAAGTGGCGCACGTACCTGCCGTCCGGCCCCATCAAATAGATGAACGTAGAATGATCCATCAGATAGTCATCCGAGCCGTCTTTGCCAGCCTTGGCGAAATAGACCCGATACGCCCGGGCCGCCGCCTTGATCGCCTCTGGGTTCCCCGTCAGCGCGACCAGGCGCGGATGGAATAGGGGCGCATATTCGGCCAGCTGCTGGACCGTGTCGCGCTCGGGGTCGACCGTGATGAAGATCGGCACTACCTGCTCGGCCTGATCCGGCGCCAGCAGATCCAGCGCCTGGGTCATGTTGGCCAAGCTGAGCGGACAGACGTCCGGGCAGAAGGTGTAACCGAAATAGATCAGCATGTAGCGCCCGGCGAAGTCCTGCTCGGTCACTTCCGCGCCGTGTTGATCACTCAGCCTGAACGGACCGCCAACGGTCGCCTCGCCGCCCGCCATCGAGCTGATTGCAGGGGGGAGCACGAACCAGGCGGCGCCGCCCGCCGTGGCGAGCGCGAGCGCGGTCGCCGCACCGATCGCAAACGCCCGGCTCCGGAGCAGATCCGCCAGCTGCATGGCCCACCTCCTCACCGTACTGATTTAGGCGAACTTCGCCCTGGCGCCAGCGATTCGGCTCGACTCCAGCCGAGCGGTCGGGCGCGATCGAGCACCAGGACGGCGCGGACCCTCTACGTCCATCGCCCGAGAGCGCCCATTTGCCCCGCCACCGCTACACCGGTGCGCTCTTGACCCGGGATCGCGCGCGCTTCACCCGTTGATCGAGTCCACACAAGCTTCGCGGCATGAACATCGATCAGTCGTTGCCGCAACCTGCTCCCGAGGCGAGCCGCTCGGCGAGCCAGCGGGATCTGCTCGCGGCTGCGGCGTTGCAGGCGTGCTGGAGCGGAGCGCCCGGTCCAGTGCGTGCGACCGCGCCATGGCAACCGGCGCCCTCAGCCTTCGCACCGCCGAAGGTGACCTGCTGGACGCCGCGCTGCTCGACCAGGCGCTGGATCGGGTGGCGACATTGCCAGGTCTGCACGCGCTGCTCGTGGCGCGCGCGGCGACGATGCCCAGAAGGACATCGGATCGCCTGGGCGCGGGCGCGCCGCGGTACCGCTTCGCACGAAATCCCATTTGCCAAAGCGGGCGCGCCGTTGGACGATGGCGCGCTGGCGTCTGGTCCGGATCGGAGCGCCACAAGAGCAATCACGGGGAGGTACCATGCAATCCTTGGTCATTCGCGCCGTGTCGCTTTCCGGCGCGCTCGCACTGGCTGCGGCGGCGGCGCAGGCGCAGCCGTTGCAGGCGATCGGCGAGCCCGAGGGCGTCGTCGACATCGTCGCCTGGCCCGGCTACATCGAGCGCGGCGCTACCGATCAGGCCTACGACTGGGTGACCGGGTTCGAGCAGCAGAGCGGCTGCCAGGTGCGGGTCAAGACCGCCAACACCTCGGACGAGATGGTCGCGCTGATGAACGAGGGTGGGTTCGACCTGGTCACCGCCTCGGGCGACGCCAGCCTGCGCCTGGTCGCGGGCAAGCGCGTCCAGGAGATCAACACCGGCCTGATCCCGAGCTGGCGCACGATCGACGAGCGGCTGCAGAACGCGCCGTGGCACACGGTCGAGGGCAAGCATTATGGCGTGCCGTACCAGTGGGGCTCCAACGTCCTGATGTACAATACGGACGTGTTCAAAGAGCCGCCCGAGAGCTGGAACGTGGTGTTCGAGGAAAGCACGCTGCCCGACGGCCAGTCCAACAAGGGTCGGGTGCAGGCGTTCGACGGTCCGATCTACATCGCGGACGCCGCGCTCTACCTGATGCATCACCAGCCCGACCTCGGGATCAAGGACCCATACGAGCTGACCGAGGACCAGTACAAGGCGGCGCTCGATTTGCTGCGCCAGCAGCGCGCGATCGTCAACCGCTACTGGCACGACGCCTTCGTGCAGATCGACGACTTCACCAATGAGGGCGTGGTCGCGAGCTCGTCGTGGCCGTTCCAGGTCAACATCCTGCGCTCCAAGGACCAGCCCATCGCGAGCGTAATCCCGGCCGAAGGCGCGACCGGCTGGGCGGACACCACGATGATGCACGCCGAGGCGCCCCATCCGAACTGCGCATACAAGTGGATGGAATGGACGCTCAGCTCCAATCTCCAGGGCGATCTCGCCGCTTGGTTCGGCTCGGTGCCAGTGGTGCCGGAGGCCTGCAACAAGAGCAAGCTGCTCGGGCCCGAGGGCTGCAAGACCAATGGTCTCGAGAACTTCGAGCGGATCCGCTTCTGGCGCACCCCGGTCGCGAAATGCGCGACGCAGTCCGAGTGCGTGCCTTACTACCGCTGGGTCACCGACTATATCGCCGTCCTCGGGGGCCGCTGACCCGGCGCGGACTGCGCCGCCCAGCCGGCGAAACGCTCCGCGCGAGGCCGGCGCATGACCATGCCGACCCGAGCTGCCTCTTCGCCGGGTCGACCGGCGCTGCAGAACCGAGAGGCCCGGCTCAGGTCCACGGTCGTCCGGATGAGCATCGGCGCGGTCGCCGGCGGCCAGCGGAATTCACGGGAGCGAAGCGACATCCGCACTGCAGCGAAGGGTAAACCGATGCCCGCGAACTCTTGGCCTTCGCGGGACCGTGCGACTGTTGGGGCCCGGCGCTTAGGGTTTTTGGCAGCGTACGGATAGCCAGGGTCGCATGGACCAGCGGATGCGGGACAGAGTAGGCGCCAATGGTTGCAGGACTGTTAACCGGATTCATCGATTACGTTGCGCATGATGAGAATGGGCAGCGTACGCGGCGAGTCTAGCCGCCTGCCATGCAGGCCGCCGTCAGCTTCACGCGGGTAAGCCGCCATTTTGGCGAGGTCAGGGCGGTCGACGACGTCAGCTTCGAGGTCCGGGACGGCGAGTTCTTTGCCATGCTCGGGCCGTCGGGCTCGGGCAAGACCACGTGTCTGCGCCTGATCGCCGGCTTCGAGGAGCCCGATCGAGGCGCGATCGCGCTGCATGGCAGGAGCGTGCTCCGCGTGCCGCCCTACGACCGCCAGGTCAACACGGTGTTCCAGGACTACGCGCTGTTTCCGCACATGAACGTCCTGGACAACGTCTCCTACGGGCTGATGGTGCGCGGCATCGGCCGCAGCGAGCGCTATCGCCGCGCCGAGGAGATGCTCGCGCTGGTCGCGCTGGGCGGTCTCGGCGCGCGGCGGCCGGCGGCGCTCGCGGGCGGCCAGCGCCAGCGGGTCGCGCTGGCCCGCGCGCTGATCAATCAGCCGGAAGTGCTGCTGCTGGACGAGCCGCTCGGCGCGCTCGACCTCAAGCTGCGCCAGCAGATGCAGAGCGAGCTCAAGGCGCTGCAGCGTCAGGTCGGCATCACCTTCGTTTACGTCACCCACGACCAGGAGGAAGCGCTCGGCATGAGCGACCGCCTCGGGGTGTTCAACCACGGCCGGATCGAGCAGATCGGCACGCCGGAGCAGATCTACGAGCACCCGGCGACCGCCTTCGTCGCGGGCTTCGTCGGCGCCTCCAACATCGTCGACGCCGCAGCGGCCGAACGCCTGATCGGGCGCCGCGAGGCGTTCTCGCTGCGGCCGGAGCGCATCCGCATCGCCGCGCTCGATGGCGCAAGCGGCGATGGCGCCGCGTGCGGCGCGCCCGGCACGGTGGTGAGCGTGCAGTACCACGGCGCCAGCACTCGTATCGCGGTTGCGCTCGACAGCGGGTCCGCGCTGAGCGTCGACCGGCCGAACGATCAGGACGGTCTGCGCCCCGCGCCCGGGCAGCGGGTGCGCCTCGCCTGGGCGCGGGGCGCCATGCAGCCGCTCGGCGGCGAGACCCCGCCGTGAGCGTGGCCGCCACCGGGCTGCGGCTTGCGGGCGCAGACCGCCGTCAGATCGCGCGCCGGCGCCTGTCCACGTTCCTCTACCGGCGGTCCGGCCTGCTCACTCTGCTGCTGCTGGCCCCGGCGCTGGCCTGGCTCGGCCTCGTCTATCTTGGGTCACTGTTCGCGCTGCTGGTGCAAAGCTTTTTCGGTTTCGACGACTTCAGCGGTCAGGTGGTCCACGAGTTCACGCTGCGCTCCTATGCCGAGCTGCTGACCAACCCCGGCAATCTCGACATCATCCTGCGCACCGTGAGCATGGCCGCGGCGGTGACGCTCGGCGCCGCGCTGATCGGCTTTCCGATCGCCTACATGATGGCGCGCTACGCCACCGGCCGCGCCAAGGCGCTGTTCTACCTCGCCGTGATGCTGCCGCTGTGGTCCAGCTATCTCGTGCGGGTGTATGCGTGGAAGCTGATCCTCGCCAAGGAGGGCATCGTCAGCTGGGCGTTCGCCGAGACCAGGCTGACCTGGCTCCTGAACGGGGTGCTCGCGTTGCCGGTGATCGGGGGGCCGTCGCTTTCGGTTTCCTATCTCGGCATGTTCCTGGTGTTCACCTACATCTGGCTGCCGTTCATGATCCTGCCGACCCAGGCGGCGCTCGAGCGCGTGCCGAAAGGGCTGATCGAGGCCTCGGCCGATCTCGGCGCCCGTCCGTTCACGACCTTCCGCACGGTCGTCCTGCCGCTCGCCTTTCCGGGCATCGTCGCGGGCTCGATCTTCACCTTCTCCCTGACGCTCGGCGACTACATCATCCCCTACATCATCGGCTCCTCGCGCTTCTTCATCGGCCAGGCGGTATACGTGCAGCAGGGCACCGCCGGCAACATCCCGCTGGCCGCGGCCTTCTCGGTGGTACCGATCGTGATCATGGCGGTCTACCTGACGATCGCCAGACGCCTGGGCGCGTTCGATGCGCTCTAGAGGCGCGGCCGACCGTGCGTCGCTGGGCCTCAAGTTCGCCGCGGCAGCCGGACTCCTGTACCTGCACGTGCCGATGTTCTTCATCCTGCTCTACGCCTTCACCACCGAGGACAAGAGCTATCAGTTCCCGCCGCCCGGCCTGACCCTGCACTGGTTCGCGGTCGCCTGGGAGCGGCAGGACATCTGGAGCGCGATCTGGCTGTCGGTGCGCGTGGCGCTGGCGTCGACCGTGATGGCGATCGTGCTCGGCACGCTCGCCGCAGCGGCGCTGTACCGGGCGCGCTTCTTCGGCCGCGAGGCCATCACGCTCTTGATCATCCTGCCGATCGCGCTGCCCGGGATCATCACCGGCATCTCTCTGCGCGCCGCGATTAACTTGGCCGACCTGCCGTACAGCTTTTGGACCATCGTGGTCGGCCACGCCACGTTCTGCGTTGTCGTGGTGTACAACAACGCGCTGGCGCGCCTGCGCCGCACCTCCGGCTCGATCATCGAAGCGTCGATGGATCTCGGCGCCGATGGCTTCCAGACCTGCCGCTACGTGATCCTGCCGAACCTCGCGACCGCGCTGCTCGCGGGCGGCATGCTTGCCTTCGCGCTGTCGTTCGACGAGGTCATCGTCACCACGTTCACCGTCGGCCAGCAGACCACGTTGCCGATCTGGATGCTGACCGAGCTCGTGCGCCCGCGCCAACGCCCGGTCACCAACGTAGTCGCGGTGTTCGTGATCGCCGTCACCTTCGTGCCCATCCTGCTCGCGTACCATCTCACGCGCGGCACCGAGACGGTCGCCGGCGGCGGCAGATGAATCGGCAGAGGAGGCTCCAGACCGAGATGCTGGTCGGCAGCCCGTTCGCGGGTCGGCGACGGCCCTGAGCAAGCGACCCCGAACCCGGCGAGGAATGCGAATATCGCGCGCTTGGCGGCTGCGCTAAGGACATGTCAATCTAGGGGGTGGAGGACTACACGGTCGTGCGCCAGGTCATGGTGGCGCGTCGGGGAGGCAGGCGTGCAGTGGCTGATCATCGCGCGTGACGGCACGGATGAGCGGGCGCTCGAGCGCCGGATGGCCGCCCGCCCCGCGCACCTCGCCAACGCGGCAAAGCTCCAGGCCAGCGGCCATCTGCTGGTCGGGGGCGCGCTGGTCGACGACGACGGCAGAATGATCGGCTCGGCCTGCGTCGCCCAGTTCGCGACCCGCGCGGAGCTGGACGAATGGCTGCGCACCGACCCCTACATCACCGGCGACGTCTGGCGGGACATCCAGATCCTGCCGTATCGGGTCGCCCCGCATTATCACTTCCCGCCCTGCCCCGAGCCGGAGCCGGGCGCGCCGCGAGATTGAGGGTGATGACCCCCCAAGACCCCCTGCCCCGGGCGCCCGAGGCGAAGCCGACCGGCTGGCGCGCCGTCAACATCTATCTCTTGACCTCGGCCGCGTTCGTGGTCGTAGTTGCCGGCCTGCACGCCGCGGCGAGCATCATCGTGCCATTCCTGCTCGCGGTGTTCATCGCGGTCATCTGCGCGCCTGTGTACCAGGCCATGACGCGCCGCCGCGTCCCGGCGTCGATCGCGATTCTCGGGATCGTGCTCATGATGCTCGGCGCGGTGCTGCTCATGGTCGGCGTGCTCGAGCGTGCGATCAACAGCATTTCCGGCCGGCTGCCGCACTACCAGGCGGCCCTGTTGGGCCAGATGGACCATCTGTGGCGATGGCTCGAGGCCTATGGCCTGGAAGTGCCCGATGTGACCTTGCGGGAGTATTTTGACCCACAGTCCCTGATCCACCACCTCGGCACGGTCGCAAGCGCGCTTGGCGATGTGCTCACCACCACGTTCATCATCGTCATCGTCGCGATCTTCATCCTGCTCGAGGGTTCCGCGCTGCCGGACAAGATCCGCCAGGTGGACGGCCTGTCGTTCGAGACCTGGACGCGGCTGCGCCAGATCGTGGCCCACGTCCGCCGCTACATGTTCCTCAAGACCGTGATGAGCCTGCTCACCGGCGTGCTGGTCGCGCTGT
>JBKPNX010000066.1:0-9652 GCA_046732855.1 Pseudomonadota bacterium | reverse complement strand
GCGCGGACCGTCCAGTGGGTCGCCTCACCGGGCGGCGGCGCGCCGGTCAGGCTCAGCACTTGGTCGACGGTCTCGGCCGGCAATGGCGCAATGCCGGGTGGCCGCGACTTCTCGCGCAACAGCCCTGCCATCCCCTCGGTTATGAACCGTTCCTGCCAGCGCCAGACCGTCGGCTTGGCAACGCCAGCCTGCCGGGCGATCGCCATCGCGCCGACCCCGTCGCCGCTCAAGAGGATGATCCGGGCCCGCCAGACGTGCTTCTGCGGGCTGCCCGGCGCTGCGACGATCGCTTCGAGGCGAGCACGATCCCCAGCGCTGACTGCGATCTCAACGTCCGATCTCATCCTGCGATCCTTGCACGGATCGCAGACAAAGGGAATCTTTCGTTAGTGACGAACCACTAGGTAAGCCGGATCCTGCGGCTGGCGCTACTGGCACCCGACATCGTCGACGCGATCGTTGCGGGAGTACGAATCAGTCGCTGATGGTTGACGGGCTGGAGCGGCTGCTGCCGGCGAGCTGGGAGGAGCAGCGCGTTCGCATTCTCGAGCCCAAGACATCGTCAGCTGTGTGGCCAAGTGGCTTCGCAGTTCCGGTCCAATCATTGTTGCTTCGCCTGGGACGTCGTGTTACCGGCGCGGTGGTCGTTCAGTAACAGGAGGTTGTTGTGCTTCTCGGAGACTTGATCGAACGCGTCGCCACCGACACCGGCCAGCCCAAGGCCATGGTCGAAGCGATCGTGCGGGCCGCGCTCGCCCGGATCGAAGGTGCCGTCGGCAAGCGCGAGACGGTGAACCTCGTCGGGTTCGGTCGCTTCGAGGTCTATGAGCGCGGCGCCCGCCGGGGCCGCAACCTGCGGACCGGCGAAAGCTTGAAAATTCCGGCCACTCGGGCGGTGCGTTTCAGAATAGGCAAGCGCCTCCGAGATGCCGCTGTCGGATCGAAACGCAAGCGGGCCGGGAAAGGTAAGAAGTAGCTGTCGAAAAAGACATCAAGGCCAAGGCGGTCGGACTCTTCAACGGCGCGGAGCACGGGATCCCGGTCAAGGTCCGCGAGCTACATACTTCAAACTCCCAAAGCTTGCATCGCCGCATGCACAGGCTCTGGCCGACTGCTGCGCTCCATTGATGCTATCAGAAGCGTCGCTTGTATCCCTGGTTCCTTCTGGGCAAACCCCAACGTCATGCTTCGGCTTGCGGCACGACGCCCTGCTCTACATGCGGTTAAGAATTGCATATTGAAAGCAGTCGGCAATTTCGCCGAGGAGTTCTGCCGTAAAGTCTACGTGACCGGCGATATCGAGAGCTGAAAGGTCTGGTGAATCACCGTGCGCAACACTATGGCGCCAACCGACTAACTCCTTGTCCAGTCGAATTCGATATCTTTGCAAGGGCGATAACTCAAAATTCAATACAAAATAGTTTCGCGCTATGCGTTCATAATTCAAGTTTGACCTAGCTTGGATGGTAGCGCGATCAAACACATCGAAACCGCATTCCATGCGTGTCTTTAAATTAGCCACAAACTCGTGCTTCGCATCGACAGAGTGGTTCTTGGCTCGCAAAGATTCGAAATCGGCGTTGAACGCGCCCACTAATAACATCCAGTCCGTCTCGCGAACCTTCCCGCCACGCTCCGTGAGAAACCCCACGTAGACTTCTACGCACTCGTTGTAGAAACCCTCCCAATTCGCATAGGTCAGGACAACCGCCGCCTTCGAGTTAACGCTGGTAGAATCCCCACCGCGGTCTGCACCAAACTGACGTTTGATGTCGGACAATTCCTTTACTCGCCGGACTCGTGCCGCATCAATCGCGTCGAAATATCGATCGACATTACGCATTCGGATCAAACCATTGCGATCCGAATGGCACACTTCTCTGTAACCTTACGCTACCACGAAGACCCGCTGCACTCATCTCTCTGACTTCCGGCTGATTCCAAAAGTCAGCAACTCTGGTCCGAATAAACCCGTCAGAATCTTCTCTCGCAAGGATCGCAGTTTTATTTCGCGCCAGACCGACGGCTATGCCTTCGAGCGCTCTCAATGAGAATCGCGGAGCAATGCCTTCGGGCCTGTTGTCCTCAGGTGGAACCAACGCCCTGTCTCCGAAGAGACGATGCAGCGTTTCGACGGACCAACCAATCTGGTCAACAACATCATCGACATCGCGGTCACCAATGACCTTCAGGATGGCCTGGTCCAGAAATTCTTCCACATCCCTTCGCTGTGGAAATTCCTCGAACGAATGCACGACGAGGCGCACCGCGTATTCTAGATCCTGCTGACGCTTCCTCTGTTCTTCTGTAACTCGGAATATCCTTCGGAAATCCTCTCGCGTGATGAATTGCCTAAGTCGCTGAGTGAAATCCAGATTAGCTAGGACCATCGAACATGTTCGAACCTCCTGCTCGTTGGCATAGGCGCCCCCACGGTTGAGTCTCTGAAAAAGATCAAATTTTGTCTTAGGGTCGCTAGGGTGCTTTAGTATCTGAAATTCAATCCGATGGCGACGAAAGAACAACTGTAGGGATTTATCAAGAGTTCTTTCTTCTTCCGATTCGGCTTGCCAAACGACTCCTTCAAGGGACGGAAGATACTTCGTCCTAAGCATCTTCGACCGTTTTACCTCGCCGCTATCGGGATCCCTCAAGACGCCCATAAACTCTAAAACTGTGGAAATTCGTTGTAGACCGTCTATCAGTTCCCACGTACCGTTGTCTTTTTCGTAGACAAATGCGGGCGGTATAGGAATACCTATAAGAATAGACTCGACAAAATTGGATTTGCGATCGTCGGACCATCGAAACAGACTTTGGAAGTCTGGGAGGATGTTCAGTTCGGCTGAGGCGTACATGTTGGCGACCTCGCCAATGGTGATCTGAACACTGTCGGTGGTGACCGTCCGCTTGGCCTCGTCGATTTCGTCCTTGAGCATGCTTCTACCCTTTCGCGATTGCTCAATGGCTTTTTTAGCGCTTGATGGAGAAGCTTGGAAAGCCCAAGCCGCGATGGCACAACCGGCACCATAAGCAGGCCTCTGACGAAAGAGGCCCGGTACGCGTCTTGCGCAAGCGCATCGTCGCGCCGGATGACAGCGATATCCGTCCACCTCAAAGCGGCAGCGGTATAGCACTCTCGTCAGGGCCCGCTCGTGGCGGGAGAGGCTACATGCCAACATCGCCAGTGCCCCGCCTGTGCAAGAGCGCCGCAGCGGTGGCAAGTGCGGCGCTTAGACGCCAACGCAATCGTGTCGAGCTCCAAAACCGCAGCATGATGGCACGCTGGAAGGCGCGGGCGCGGGCGAAGGCGCGCAGGGTCGCGCTTCATGGGTGTTTTGACGAGCTCTATGATCGCTCAAGTAACACCGCTTGGCCGCAGAAAACCGTAGCCGCCTGGGCGGCTCGATGCGGCAAGCGCGGCCGGCGGCTGCGGCTCCGGAAACGAAGCCTGCGCAGCATTCGCTGGACTCGTCCGGTCGGCTGCATGAGACTTGTCCCGATTCAACCGGGACGCCGGGATGGACGTCTCACGCTGGCTGCGGGACCTGGGGCTGGAGAATTACGCCCAGGCCTTTCGCGCCCACGACATCGACGCCGAGGTGCTGTCGCGGCTGAGCGCCGAGGACCTGAGCGCTGTTGGCGTCACGTCGGTCGGACATCGTCGCAAGCTACTCGATGCCATCGCCGCGCTCAAAGATGGTGCGACGCAGGCTGCTGCACAGGCGCGTGCTGATGCTGTGCCAAGACCAGCAGAAGCGGAGCGCCGCCAGCTGACGGTGCTGTTCTGCGACCTGGTTGGCTCGACGGCGCTGGCGGCGCGGCTCGATCCCGAGGACCTGCGCGCGGTGATGCGGAACTATCAAGCAACATGCGCCGAGGTCATCGGCCATTTTGACGGATACGTCGCCAAGTTTCTGGGCGATGGCGTCTTGGTCTACTTCGGTTGGCCGACAGCGCACGAGGACGATGCCGAGCGGGCGGTGCGTGCCGGGTGGCAACTGGTCGAGGCGGTTGCCCGGCTCGATGCCCATCCGGAGGAGCGCCTGGAGGCGCGGATCGGCATCGCGACCGGCATCGCGGTGGTCGGCGATCTGATCGGCGAGGGGGCGGCGCGCGAGGAGGCGGTGGTCGGCGAAGTGCCGAACCTGGCGGCCCGTCTCCAGGCGCTGGCGGCGCCGGGATCGGTGGTAATCAGCCAGGCGACCCATCGGTTGCTCGGCGGCCTGTTCGAGCTCGAGGACCTCGGGCCCCGGCGCCTCAAGGGCTTCGCCGAGCCGCTTGCGGCGTGGCGGGTGGCAGGCGAGGGCCGGGCCGAAGGGCGCTTCGAGGCGCGTCAGACGGCGGGCCTGACACCGCTGGTCGGCCGTGACGAGGAGATCGCGCTGCTGCTGCGCCGTTGGCAGCAGGCCAGGGACGGCGAGGGCCAGGTGGTCCTGCTCTCGGGAGAACCTGGGATCGGCAAGTCACGCCTCGTGCGCGAGGTGCGCGCGCGGCTCGAGAGCGAGCCGCACGTAGGCCTGCTCTACCAATGCTCCCCGCACCACACGACCAGCCCGTTGCATCCAGTGATCGAGCAGCTGGAGCGCGCGGCGGGTTTCGGGCGCGATGATCCGCCCGAGACCAAGCTGGACAAGCTGGCGGCGCTGCTGGCGCGCGGTACCGACCGGCCTGAGCAGGCGGTGCCGCTGATCGCGGCGCTGCTCGGCCTGCCGACGGAAAGCCGCTACCCGGCGCTCGATCTGACCCCGCAGCGCCAGAAGCAGCTGACGCTGGCGGCGCTGGTCGACCAGCTCGAAGGCCTCGCGGCGGCGCAGCCGGTGCTTCTCGCCTATGAGGACGTGCACTGGGGCGATCCGACCACAGAGGAGCTGCTGGGGCTCGTGATCGAGCGCGTCTCGCGCCTGCCGGTGCTCGCGCTCATCACCTTCCGGCCCGAGTTCACGCCGCCATGGCCTTCGCAGCCCCACATCAGCGCGCTGGCGCTCAGCCGGCTCGGCCGGCGCGAGGGCGCCGCCATGGTCGAGCGGGTGGTCAGGGACAAGGCGCTGCCCGCGGAGGTCGCGGCGCAGATCGTGGCCAAGACCGACGGCGTGCCGCTGTTTGTCGAGGAGCTGACCAAGACGGTGCTCGAGTCGGGGCTCTTGACCGATGCCGGCGACCATTTCGAGCTGGCCGGCCCGCTACCGCCGCTCGCAATCCCGGCGACGCTGCACGATTCGCTGCTTGCGCGCCTCGATCGACTCGCGCCGGTCAAGGAAATCGCGCAGATCGGCGCGGCGCTCGGCCGCGAGTTCCCGCATGCTCTGCTCGCCGCGGTTGCCGATCGGCCCGAGACGGAGCTACAGGCGGCGGTCGACCAGCTGGTCGCCTCCGAGCTGGTCTATCGCCGGGGGACCCCGCTCGAGGCGACCTACAGCTTCAAGCACGCACTGGTCCAGGACGCCGCCTACGGCACGCTCCTCAAGTCCCGCCGCCAGCACCTCCACGCCCGCATCGCCCAGGTGCTGGAGGAGCACTTTCCCGAAACGTCCGACAGCCAGCCGGAACTGCTTGCCCATCATTGCACCCGGGCGGGGTTGCTCAATCGGGCTGTCGGATACTGGCACAGCGCAGCGCAGTTGGCGCTTGCGCGCTCCGCAGCAGCCGAAGCGATTGACCAACTTTCCCACGGGTTAAAGATCCTGCAGGGCCTGCCCAAAGGGCACGAGCGCGACCGGCTAGAGCTCGATTTGCAAGTGGGATTGGGCAGCGCATCGCTCGCAGCCAAGGGTTGGGGGTCACAGGAGACGGGCCGTGCCTACACTCGGGCCTATCAGCTGTGCCAGACTGTCGATGACGTACGGCAGCGTGTTCTTACCCTGTATGGGCTTTTCATCTATCGGGAGAATCGGGCCCAGCTCTACAGCGCGTTAGAGCTGGCAGAGGAATTGCCGTGCCTCGGGCGGGCGCAGGAAGATGTCGCAGTTAAGGTCCTCGGCCATAGAGTGATGGGAAACGTCCAGGTCTTCCTTGCACGGTTTGATGCCGCGCTACCCCATTTGGAAGAAGTGATTTTTCACTACGACCCATTGAAGCATGGCTTTCCGACCCACGTCCCGACTGACTCGCGGGTGAGCAGCCGGAGCTTTATGGCTTGGACATTGCTGTACAAGGGTCATTTGGATGGAGCGCTTCGGGAAGCAGAACAAGCGCTCAGGGAGGCACGGGAACTCGGCCAGCGACATGGCCTGGCGTTTGGCTTGCACGTCAATTGCCTCTTTCACCAAGTCCGCGGGAACCCAGCGCTGGTCGAGGAGCGCTCGTCGGCCCTCGTCGCACTTGCCGCAGAGCGAGGCTACCCTCACGTTCATGCAACCGGGACGTTTTTCCACGGCTGGGCCCGCGCCGCAGGCGGCGCCGTCGACGAAGGTCTCGAGGAAATGCGTCGTGGCCTCGCCGCCAAGCAGGCCGGGGGAGCCGAGATCAAGGTGCCCTACTATCTCGGCGTGCTTGGGGCGGCATATGCAAGAGCAAGACGTCCGGAGGAAGCGTTGCCGCTTCTTACAAACGCTTTCGATCGCGTCGAAGAGACTGGAGAGCGTTGGTTCGAGGCAGAGTTGCATCGCCTCAAGGGCGAGGTCGTGCTCGGCGTGAACGAGCCCGATAGGGCGGAGGCGGAGAGATGCTTCCGCAAGGCTATGGCCGTGGCGCAGGCGCAAGGCGCCAAGCTTTGGGAGCTGCGAGCCGCGACCAGCCTCGCTCGTTTATGGGCCAAGCAGGGCCGGCGCGCAAAGAGCCATGATCTGCTCGCACCAATTTACGACTGGTTCACGGAGGGTTTCGACACCATCGACCTTAGAGAGGCCAGAGCGCTGCTCGAGGAGCTGCGGTGAGCCAGGTAGGCAATGTTCGTGCTTGGCTCGAGGCGAACGGCTTCGCTCGCTTCGCCCACATCTTCGACGAAATGAGATCGATGGCGAAGCGCTGCTCGAGCTGCTGTGCCGATGAAGGCGACCACGATAGCGACGCTTGGCACGAATGAGCTGCTGGGTCGGTTCAGGCGAATAGGCGGACACTGCGCGTGATCTGGCCGACCCGGCTAATGCTATCGAGTTCATCGTCGCCAAAGCTCCACGCTCGTACTACCACGACGACCGTCAGTCCCGAGTGCGGCCCCCCTTGGCACCTCTTCGCAGAGCCAGACCGAGCACCACTTCGACGGGTGAGACGGGGATGGGTGTGAGTGCGCCTCATCCCTGCTTATGCGTCCAAATTTGGATGGCCTGAGAGCGCCCGCGGATGGCGAGGTGGCCATGATGGCGCAGACGCTGCAGGAGCGCTTGCTGCTCGCTTCCTTGCGCCTTGTCCATGACGGCACGCACGAGATCCTGACTGACGACGAGGTCGCAATCGATGGTGCGCGTGGCCTGCTGAAGCCGGCTTGCGGTATTCACCGTGTCGCCGATCACGGTGAACTCGACGTACTGCTCAGTGCCGATGTCGCCGAGAACGGCCGAACCATAGTGGAGCCCCAGCCCGATCCGGATCGCGGGCAGATTTCTTAGCATTCTTTTCCGGTTCCAGCGTTGCGCGGCGATCTGCAACTCATACGCGCAGGAAAGCGCCCTGACGGCGTCCTGATCGCCCGGTTCCGGAACACCGAAGATCGCCAGAATCGCGTCGCCGATGTAGCCCGCGATTAGCCCGTCGTGTGCGAAAATGACCTTTTCCATCCACTTGTGAGTGTCCCGCAGGAGCTCGACGACCTGCTCCGGTGGCAGCGTTTCCGCGAGACTCGTGAATCCGGCGATGTCGGCGAACAAGACGGCAAGGACCTGCCGCCGCACGGGACCGAGCGGTTGATCCTTGGTCGCCAGAATATCGACCAGCTTGGGCGAGAAATAACGCGCGAGATTGGTGCGAGCGCGGTCGGCGCGGCGTTCCGCGGCCTGCGCCTCGCCAAGGCGCCGATCGGCCTCGATACGCGCCGTAACGTCACGCTGGATGGCCACGTACTGATAGATCTCTCCGCGGCTGTCCTGGAGCGGGACGATCGACCATTCCATGAAAAATTCAGATCCGTCTTTGCGGTAATTGATCGCAAGCGCCTGCCAAGCCCTCCCTGCCAGCAGGGTCTCCCTCAGATCGGCAAAGACGCGCCGATCCGTATGGGGCCCTTGTAGGATCCGGGGGGACTTGCCGACCACATCGGCCTTGGACCAACCCGTCATTTTCTCGAACGCCGGATTGACGTAAAGGATCGTGGGGCCCGGAGGATCGAGGTCGGCGGTCGTGACCAAGACGCTTTCCGCGGCGGCCTCCACGACTGCCGCCGGATCGATCTCGAATGCTGGGTCAAACCTCGGCAACGGGGATTCGTCTACTCTGCGGGTCGGGTTGAGGTGGGCTACAGTTTGCCGCTGAGTTCGATCGAGCACGCTCCAGGATCAGGCTGGACACTGCATTAGGACCATAACATGCGTAGCAACTCGACAGTGCTCCAGCCGCCTGCGATTGGTCAGAGTACCGCTGTCGAGTGTATCCGCATCGAACAGGTCCGAGAAGTTGCCGACCATATCGGTGAGCGTGATCCGACAAGCCACCCCTGTCACCTAGTTCGGCAACCAGGCCTCGGCGCTGCCCGGGCGCGGCTTCGGGACGAAACGGGTGAAGTCGCTCGCGTGATCCGGCATCGGTAAACTCGCCATCGACCAATCGCTGTGCGGCCCGCTCCGGCGCCGCGACGCACAGATCAGCGGCCTTCAGGAGCCCCTGCCGTTTGGGCGCTGGGTGTTTCGCCTCGTGCGTGTCGAGCACGCTGCGGCTCAGGACATCGCCGAGGAGTTGCTCCGCTGGGCCGAGCGGGGGGCGACCCGGCTGGGTTGGTTGTCGGCATCGCGCGGCCGGGATCAGCTCGCTCTGGCGCGGTGAGCTGGTTGAAGCTTCGATACCGCTGACCTCAGAGCGGCCAGGACGCTGCTCGACGAGCTGGCCTAAAAGCGCGAGTTCAACAAATTGCTGGCTGTCAAACTTGTTGAAAGGCGATGCTTATCGGTTTCGAGTTTGCATCTCGGCCAGCCAAGAGGAATTGCAAACTTGGCGTTGGTCACCGATCGGCTAAGCTATTGAACCATCTGCAGAAAGCGAGTGGGTACCGAATGGGCGCGGTGAACAGCCTGAGAGAAAGCCGGGCCTCAGAGAGAGATTTCGAGCCTACGGCCCATGCCCAAGGTGCACAGCCATCCACGAAAAACGGCCGCGTTCCTGGGCTTTTTCAGGGCCGATCAGCGGACGGAGAGACTGTCCGCATAGGGCGTATTGGCGGAGGGAGAAGTGCTGTCAACAAAACCTCTCTGCGTGAGATTTCAATGGGTTAGTATCACATATAGTCTTATGAATTAGTGGAGAATAGTTGATTCTCCAAGGTCCCCAGGTGGCGCTGGTGCGCGGCCGGCAAGACAGCCTTCGAGCCCCGCCACCGCGCCACGCTCTCAAGCCGCCGAACCCGCCTGAGCGCCTCCTCCACGCCAGCTTCGTTCTTGGACGACGGGTCGCGCGCGTAGGCCCGGACCGCCAGCTTCGCAGCCTGGAGCGCCTCCGCTCGGTCGTTGCTCGCGAGGTCTTGCATCCCCCCAGCCCCCATTTTTTCGCCGGGGAGGATGTCTACTTC
>JBKPNX010000065.1:0-8362 GCA_046732855.1 Pseudomonadota bacterium | reverse complement strand
GGACCACCCTTGGTAAGGGTGGGGTCGTAAGTTCGATTCTTACCGGCGGCACCAGCCCTCAGCAGAGAATGCCGCAAGCGGCCAGCATCAAGGATTGCAACGGACCGCACACCAGGTCCACGGGCAGAGCGAGGGTCAGGGGTTAGGTTCTCATAAGGTCTGCCCAAGAATGTCGTGGGAGCGGGGCTTGCTGTGTACGATAAGGAAATTAAGTCGACGGTTTTCATTCCCAGGTTGCAACTACGCGGCTAACCAGCCCCACCCCTCCCGGTGCGGTGCAGCCGGAAGCTTACCCGACTTCGTAAGCTGGTCGGGGGTCCGCAGCCCTTCGATCCACGACAACAGGTGATCCGTCCCGAAACAGCTCCGCCGAGCACAGGCGACCAGCCGCCGCGCCGGTCTCAGCCGCTCCGGCCATCGCTCCGGCCGCTCGCGCCCGCGGCATCGAAGCAGCGCCAGAAGTGCGAGGAGCAAAGGACAGCCCAAAATTGAACAGCCAGAGTCTGGACGCGGTACAGTCACTCCTTCCGCGCGCCGGATCAGGGCCTTGCGCCCGCGATGGTGAGACGGCTGCTCATAGTGAAAGCGCCACCATGTCGCCACGCGGCGACAAATTCGCACTACGCTGCGGCGCACCCAGATGGCGTGTGGTCGGGATCGATAGCGCGCCCAGCTTGGCGCCGCCCGTGGCTGTGACGTCGCTGCGCTTTCAGGGCTGGTGCCAGCGGCCGCAGCTGGTCGAATCTGCACACCGACGGGGGCGACAAGCGGTGTCGGCGCTGATGTCTCGCGTGTCTTGATGTCGGGAGCGAGAAAGTGCTTGTTCGTGGGAGGTCAAGAGCCGGTCGCATTTTAGGGAGAGCGTCATGAGTCGTCTGCCTAAGCTGCGCTATGACCAGATGACGGCGGACCAGCAGCGGGTCCATGACGAGATCAAGGCGGGTCCGCGCGGCAAGGTCGTCGGACCATTGAAGGTCTGGCTGTATTCGCCGGACCTCGCCGACCGTGCGCAGAGGCTGGGCGCCTTCGTCCGCTACCACAGCACGCTGCCTCCCGAACTTTCCGAGCTCGCGATCCTGGTGACCGCGCGGCTGTGGCAGGCGAACTTCGAATGGCACGCCCATGTCGGCCCGGCGCGCTCGGCCGGCATTCCCGATGCCGTGATCGAGGCCGTCCGTCTCGGCGCCGAGCCTGCGCTCGAGGATGCGAAAGCGTGCGCCGTCTACACGGTCGCCCGCGAGCTCAACGAGACCAGGGGGTTGTCCGACGCAACCTACGCCAAAGCGGAGGCGGCGCTCGGGCGTCAAGGCGTGGTCGATCTGGTCGGAATCCTCGGGTACTACACGCTCGTCTCTATGACGCTCAAAGCGTTCGACATCTCGAGCCCTGACCGGCCGGGCCCCTTCAAAGACTGATGCGGGGGAGCCTCGTCGCGGGCTTTCGATCAGGCCGACACGGGCGACCTCGGCTTGGCCGCTTCGACCATCTCGAGAACGGCGCGAATGTCCTCGAGCGCGGCCTGGACCCGCGCGGCCACGGTCGCGTCGCGGTCCGCCCGGAGCTGGACCAGCGAAGCAAGATCGGCGAGCCCGGCCAGGCTGCGCTCGGCGCGTCCCAGCAGGATGGCGATATCCTGCTGCTGCTGACGTGTCATGGCCCCACCATCTCGACCGAGCGCCGGCTAGAGGTGCGGCGTCGTGCGCCGGCCGGACCCGCTCGGTGAGAACAGATTAACGGATCAGGATTGCCAGACAGTTAAAAGCGGCGCCCCGCGAGATCGACGTCAGTAATTGCCGCCATTCACAGCCTGGACCTTCAGGTCAGCAAGTTTCGCGGCTGACGGTTTCGACCCGGACCGCGCAGCTTAGCCCTCGGGCTTGTTCGGGAAGTTTGAGCACCCAGGGCCCGATCAAGCAGTCCCACCAGGCGGACGGCCGCCATCGCTATTCTCTGCCGCAGGACGAATGCGTGCTCGTCGAAATAATGCCTTCCCGGACAATACCGCCTTCCGGGGGCGCGCCATCGTCAAGCTCGGGCTGTCGGCTCGTACTGACAGGCGCCATCGACCGTGACGCAATCCTGGACCTCCGCACGTCGGGTTTGACGAGCGGGGACGGGAGCGGGGCAACGTCGACACGGCCCGAGCCACCGCGCCCGTCCTTTCTAGGCTCAACCTTATGTAGCAGCGATCAGGTGAATGCTGGATGAGCCGTCTAACCGATCATCATTTGTGCCATCCAGCCGTAGTCTCGCTCACGGTGGCGCGCCCCGCGCTGGCCGGATCCGTTCGGTAAGAACCGACTGACCGCTCCACGCCGCGGCCCGGTGACCCGGCGGCCTGGCTTCCGCCGACCTGGCGGAGGAACGGGATATCGCCGGCAACGGCACTGCGTATTCCGGCTGGAGCGGCACAGCGGATGGCTTCCTTCATCCGCAGTTTACGCTAAAATCCTCAGTCTGATGGACAGGACGGCGCGCTTCCGGGCCAGGAAGGAAATCAAGCCCTTGGAACCCGCAGCCACGGTTGCGACCGGCAGCACGCGCTGGCGGGCGGCGCTGGCGCGGGTCGGCAGCATCGTCGCCCTCGCGCTCGGGTCGGCCTGCGCTTCCGACCCGCCGGACGCCGTGCCGCGGGCGGACGGCCCCTACATCGCGGCCAGCCCCGAGGCATTCGAGGGCGAGGTGATCGGCGCCGGCTACTGCGTCGACTTCGTCAAGACGGCGGCCGGCGTGCCCCGGACCGCAGCATGGCAGGAGGGGGCGCCTGTCCGCGGCAATCCTCGGATCGCGCCGGGCACCGCGATCGCCACGTTCGAGTCGGGCGGCAGCTACACGAGCGAATCCGGCAATCACGCGGCGATTTACCTGGGCCAGGATGAACGTGGCATCTGGGTCTACGACCAGTGGCGCGGCCAGCCCGTGCACAAGCGCCTGATCCGCTTCGACAGCGGCAGCGGCGCGAAGTGGGGCAGCAAGAGCAATGACGGCAGGCGCTTTGCCGTAATCGAGTAGCTCGATTTCGAGGGCTGCCCTTACGGCTGTCCCATCGACCGGTCGACCAGCGGCCTGAGCCATCGTGCCGAGCCGATCTGCGCGCCAGCGCTTCGCGTGACCACGCGCCCACACGACAACTTCGCCGACCGCCAGCCCCGGGCCGCGACACAGCGGCCGGCCGCCACTTCATTCGGTCGGGCGTGGACCCGGAGGGTCTGCGGCGCCGTTGCCGCCCGCGGCTGGTCTGCCTTGTGTATTGAGCCGCTGCAGCTGGCCGTCCAGCTTGCCGAGCACGGCCTCGGCCTGGGTGCTCCCTTCGAGCCAGCGCTTGTGCTCGGCCGAGAGCTGCTCGGTGACCGCGGCGGTGAACGCGCGCAGCGCATCCGCCTTGCCGGCCCGCACCTCGGCCTCGACCGCGTCGTAGCGTGCGGCGATGGCGTCGAGCGCGGCGGCCGCCTTCTCGTAGCCTCCTGCATTCGCGCGATCGAGCCGCAGCGCCTCGCGGTTGACGGCGTAGGCGCCGACCGCCGCGCCGATCACGCCGGACACCGCGAGCCAGGTCTGGCTCGGCACGAAGCTCGCGATCACGGCGCCGCTGCCGCCGACGAACGCGAGCGCGGTGGCGAGCCCGCCCCAGCTCGTGGTCCAGTCGGAGGAGCGGCGATGCTCCTGGGCCCGCCTGCGGAACCAGACCCGCTGATTCTCGAGCAGGTCGCGATTCACCAGCTGAAGAGCTGCGAAAATGATTTCATTGCCGCCCGACGCGGCCCGCTCGGCAATCGTCGTGAACACGCCGGATCGGGCCATCTCCGCCCCGCTGCGCGCGCTCAGCCAGCGCTGCAACCGGTTGCCTTCGCGCGCCTTGTAAGTGGCGAGCGCCGCGATCGCACCCAGCGCCAGGGTCGCCGCGCCCATCAGGCGTGGCAGCCAGGTCTTCCAGTCGATCTGTCCTGGTCCGGCGGCCGGGATGTCTGACATCATGCCCGGCAGCGCCAGCACCAACCCGCTGAGCACGCCGGCGATCATCAGACAGAGGTTCGCGATGGTCAGCTCGCGACGGAACGCGAGTTGCTGTGTGGTTGCTTCCCGCTCCAGCTGATCGAGCGCCTCCAGCTGCACCCGAACCCCCGACGAGCGCAGGATAGGCTCCAGCGCCGCCGGTGGTGAGCCGACCTGCAAAATCGAGCCCCAAAGGCTGTGATCGGTCGCGCCAGCCGGGCTTGGCTCAGCGCTGCCGCGTCTTGCCGGTAACGAAGGCACGCTTGGAGGCGATTTGACCACATTGGGCGATTTCATGGTGCAACTCCCGAACGGCAGAGGCCGCTGAAGAGGTCGAGGTCCCGTGCTGGACATCCGGCGTCCCTGTTGCTCCAGAGAGCGCTGCTGGAGGTCCTCATTGCTCTTAGCACTGCGCGATGGCGAACTCATCCATCAGCTAACGCCGAACGCTCGATCCGAGGGGCATGCGCCCACTCAGAGTGTGGCGCCGATGCGCGCTCAGCAAGTGTGAACTGGCTCACATGCGGGCGCCAAAGATCGAGTTTCCCGCAGCCCTGCGAACGCGCATCGTCTCCCCTGCGATGGCAGCGCCGCAGAGGCAACGACGCCCAGCTCGAGGCAAGTCTGCGCCGCGCCAGGTGCAGGCCCCCCGCCCCGCCTGGACCTGCCCGCCGTCCGTCCTACCATTGATGACGCAGCCGGAACGGCTGACGAAGGGGGGGACGATGGCGACACTGGTCGACGAGCGGGCGCTGGATGAGCGGCTCGCGCGGCTGGAGGCGGCGCGGTCCTGGAGCCCGCGCGTCGTATCGCGTCTGGAGGCGCTGATCCGGAGCGATGACGACGCTGCGCTGTTTCGGGCCAACCCGTTCACGTTCGCGCACGAGCGAGACCTGGACGAGAACGAGGCGATCGACCTGTTCCTGCACGCCGCCGCGATCGGGCTGTTCGAGATGGACTGGCTCCTGATCTGCCCGCGCTGCGCGTGCGCGGTCGAGAGCTTTGCCCGGCTGCGCGCGGTCCTACGCCGCTTCCGCTGCCCGGAGTGTCACAACGAGTACGAAGCCGCGATGGACGACTTCATCGCGATCTACTTCAACGTCTCCCCGCAGATCTGCGCGACCCGCTACCAGCAGCCGGAGACGCTCGACCCGTTCGATTACATGTTCGTGTTCAAAGGCGTGCGCGAGGGCTATCGCCCGAACGGCCAGCCCTATCTCGACTCGGTCCGCGCGGCGCTGCGCGGCCTGGGCTTTCTGGAGCCCGGCGCCACCGCCACCTTCGCGTTCGAGGCAACCGAAGGGACGCTGTTTGGCGGCAGCTCGGATACCAACGCCGGGTTCCTGCTCCAGGTCGGGACGGAGCGCCGCGCCGAGCCGCAACGCCTGCGGCTGACCTATCTCGGTACCGGGTACCAGCCGGACCAAGCCGTGCTGGCGCAAGGACCGGTCGTGCTCGAGATCGAGAACGCTACGCCCACTCGCGGGGTGCTCGGCATCCTCCAGGAGGATCCATGCGCCGAGGACGCGTTCCTGCGCTTCGATCCCTATCTCACGGGCAAGCACCTGCTGACCAGCCAGACATTCAAGAGCCTGTTCCGCTCCGAGGTGGTGGGCGGCGCGCAGGGCCTCGCGATTCGCGACATCGCGCTGCTGTTCACCGACATCAGAGGGTCGACCGCGCTCTATCAGCGGATCGGTGATCTGAATGCCTTCCAGCTGGTCCAGCAGCATTTCGATCTCCTGCGCGCGACGACCGTGCGCCACGGCGGGGCGATCGTGAAGACCATCGGCGATGCGGTCATGGCGGCCTACCCGGACGCCGCGCTCGCGGTCAGAGCCGCGCTCGACATGCGCGGCGCCATGGAGCGGTTCAACCAGGATCAGACCGAACGGCCGGTATCGCTCAAGATCGGGCTCCACCACGGGGCGGCGATCGCGGTCACGCTCAATGACGAGCTCGACTATTTCGGCCAGACGGTGAACATCGCATCGCGGGTCCAGGAGATGGCCGATGCCTCCGAGATCTGGATCACCGAGGCGGTCTGGGCCTACCCGGGCGTGCAGGCGCTGCTCGAGCCGTACCCGGCCGAGGCGCGTACCGCGGAGTTCCACGGCATCGCGGAGCCGATGACCGTGGTCAGGATCAGGAGCCGCGCCCCCGCGCTCGCGGCGTAGAGCCGCCAACCTCGGGCGGGCGCCACGCGATCAGGTGATCGCCCGGAGCAGGCCGCGGATGCTGAGCAGCGCGATCACGCTGCCGACCAGGATCATCAGAGGCCGGTCCGGCATCTTGTAGGCGGCGTACGCCGCGATCGGCGCGGCGAGCGCGCCGCCCAGGATGAGCCCGGCGATGATCGGCCAGAGCTCGAGGCCGATGGTGCCGAGGAAGGTCGCCGACACGGTCGCGGTGACAAAGAACTCGGTGAAGTTGACCGAGCCGATCGTGAACCGGGGCCTCGCACCATGGCCAATGAGCGTCGAGGTGACCATCGGTCCCCAGCCACCCCCGCCGATGGCATCGAGAAAACCGCCGCCGAAGCCGAGCGGCCCGAGCCAGCGGGGCGGCTCGGAGAGGGTCGGGCGCGGGCGGAAAGCTTTCCACAGAATCCAGCCGCCCATCAGCAGCAGGTAGCCGTTCATGAACGGCGCGATCGTGTCGCCGGGAATCGTGGTCAGCAGATAGGCGCCGAGCGCGCCGCCCACCATGCCCGGCAGCGCGAGGCGCCGGACGAACGCCCAGTCGACGTTGCCGAAGCGCCAGTGGGAGAAGCCGGAGATGCCGGTCGTGAACACCTCGGCCGCATGGATGCTGGCGCTCGCGGTCGCGGGCGGGATGCCCAAGCTCAGCATCACCGTAGTCCCCGAGAGCCCGTAGGCCATGCCGATCGCGCCATCGACCAGCTGCGCGGCGAAGCCCACGGCAACGAACAGGATGAAGTCCCCGATCATCGCGCCTCCGGGTAGCAGCCGGGACCGCCGTTCGGCATGGCTGAGAGGCTCGGCGCCGGGCGAGTTGCGGGCGCCGCCTGCGCCGTCGCGCGCAGCGCTCAGGTGCCCGACCGGGTCATGGCTGTGCCGCGGGGCTGAGCGGACAGGGGCCCAGGCTCGACTTGGGCCAGCGCTGCCATGGTCAGCCCATCCCGTCGGTTCGTACGGCAACGCCCGAAGGGAGGTCGCGGCCCGCGCTCGCAACCTGGCCGCCGCTCAGCCACCGGGCGGCAAGCGCCTTCAGGCGGCTGGTCTGCTGCCGCTGGCGGCGGCTGGAAAACGCATAGCCGGCCCAGATGAGGGCGACGATCATCAACCAGAAGACCGCCAGATAGCGCGCGTCGCCGCCGAGCGTCAGCACGACCAGGATCACGATCGTGACGATGGCCATGCCCACCCAGCAGGCGATCCGGGTGCGCCGGAAGGCGGCTTCGTCCTCCTGCGCGAACTCGTCCGCGAGCTGCTGGATCTCGAGCGCCACTTCGCGTCTGGCGTCAGCTAACGGTTCCATCCCTTTCCCCGGCTTGGTCCGCGGGTCGAAGGAAGTTGACCAGTGGTGAGCACAGCGGCTCGGCGTGGGCGGTCTCCGCCGTCATCTCCTCACCCGCAAGCGATCAGCCGCACGAGTGGTACGTCGTCCTGGCCTCTCGGGCAATCCCGCGCCGGGGAGGCTTCGAGAGTGACGAGGGGACACTGGTCTGTCCGGTTCAGCGCGGCGTTTTCACCGCCAGCGGTCAGAGGTCAGCCGTTAACTGTAGCCGACCCGCACCGGTCAGCCGAGCTCGTCGAGCAGCGCCTTGGCGTCCTTCAGGTCAGCGGTGTCGAAGCCCTCGGTGAACCAGCCGTAGATCGGGGCGAGGCGATCGCGGGCCTTCTGCCGCTCACCCTGCTCGACCCAAAGCCGGCCGAGGCTGGTTGTGCCACGCAGCTCCAGGGACTTCGCCTGCTGCGTGCGGGCGGTATCGATGGCCTGTTGGAAACATGATGCCGCTTCGGTTCGTTCGCCGGTCTGCACCAGAACGATGCCTCGCAGCCGGTCCAGCTCCGCCTGATAGTGGCATTCGCCGGTCACCGCGGCGGTTTCGGCCGCCCGATCCAACGCGGTGATGGCGTGGTCGAACTGGCCGGCCCGAATATGCGCTTCCGCAATTAAGCCCAGCCAGTGAGTTTCCGTCAGGCGGGCACCGGTCGCGTTCCAATCGGCCAGACCGATGCGAATCTGTGCGATGCCCTCCCTGTGCTGACCGAGGCCGACCAGAGCAAAGCCCCTGCATACGGTCGCATGCCCGAACAACGCCGACATGCGATGCGTGCGCGCGACCTCAATGGCCATCTCGGCCCGCATTCGTGCCACGGCGAACTCGCCCCGCCAGTTGTGG
>JBKPNX010000064.1:0-69471 GCA_046732855.1 Pseudomonadota bacterium | reverse complement strand
GTCAGGTAGCTTCACAACCGCAGCGGCCGAACGACGGGCGGGCGTCGGGATGGCGACAGCGGTGACCACATCGCCGGTGCAGTCAGCGCTATTGCCAAATTGCAGGTGTTGATTCTGCCCAACGCGAACACGCTCTAGCCGCGTAATCGGGTCGTCAGATAGATGACTGCGTCCAGCATGATCGGGCTGATGGAGCTACTTCAGACCCCTCGAATCAGTGGCTCGGAGAGCACTTGGCCGGTTCCGCGACACCGCCCCCTCAAGCGCTCTTTGGTCTCTTCTGAGAGCGGACGGGGCGAGCGGTAGCTCGCAGCGACGTGTTCAGTGCCACGGCGGCGCGAAGGAGCGCCTTCAATGCCTCTTCGTCGATCTTGTCGCCCTCATGGAAATCGATGGCGCGCCTGGTGTTGCCTTCGAGGCTGGAGTTGAAGAGGCGTGAAGGGTCGTCCAATGAAGCGCCCTTCGCGAAGGTCATCTTCACGACGTTCTTGTACGTCTCGCCGGTGCAGATGATTCCCGCGTGCGACCACACCGGAACCCCTCGCCACTTCCACTCCTCGACCACTTCGGGGTCGGCCTGCTTGATGAGACTTCGGACCCGAGCGAGCGTCTCGCCCCGCCAGTCGCCCAGCTCCTCGATTCTCGCATCGATCAGCTGAGAGGGAGAGTCTTCTCCTTCATCCTTCGAGCCGCTCTCGCTCTTCTTCATGGTTGTTGTCGCTTCCTTGGTGGTTGTTGGCGCTTACCCGTCTTTGCGGCCTTAGCCCACGTCGTGGACGTCTGACCAGCCATTGTGTCCTATTCCCTGACGAGCCACCGCCAACGGTGGCAGCCCCACGGAATGTCCGCAATGGCTCGGCAGCGGATGAGGGGCTGAGGGTCTGAGGCCACCGTGCCGACAGTTTCGCTGTTCTCGCCTTCCGGTTGTAACTAGCTTAGCTGCACCCCATCTCAGTTCCGTCTCTTACCAAAGGGCGGAGTCTGCATGGCCGACGTCACAAGCGATTTGCTTCGCGCGCTTCTCACGGTCGCTGCGCGCGCTGCGTTCCCCGTTGAAAAACTTGCCGGAATTGTTCAGGCGGCCGGAGCCGGGGAGAAGCAGCTTGCGGCGTATAATATGTGCGACGGCAACCGCGGACAGGCTGAGGTCGCTAAGGCATTGTCCCTGGATGCGGGCAATTTCAGCCGAACCGTGGGTCGGTGGGTCGACGCAGGCATTGTGTTCCGCCTGGGGGAAGGCCGAGACGCGAAGCTAATGCACGTGTACCCGCTCCCCAAAGAATACGCCAAAAAAACGCCCCCAGGATCGAGAAAGAAGACTACCGGAACGAAGAAAGCGCCGGAAAGCGCCAACGCTCAGAAGGAGTCTTCGGGTGAGTGACAATCACCATCTAAGTCGCATTGAGGCGAAATTGGATACGGTGATCCGACTGCTGGCGCTCAATGTTGCCGTTGGCGAGGGAAGCCTGAAAGACCGAGCCGTGCGGCTCCAGCGAGCGGGCTTAGCTCCGAAGGAAATCGCTGAACTCTGCGACACAACTCCGAACACGGTGAGCGTACAGCTCGCAAAGGCGAAAGCCGAAAAGCGATCGGGTAAGCAGCCTGTGAAGAAGGGTGAAGTGGATGCCAAAGGCAAAGCCGCCGGCCAAGAGTAAGGGCGATGATGACCTGCTACTGAACGAGCTGATGATCATTAGGAAGCTGCTCGTGTACGCGTTGCTACGCACCGGTGCCAGCCAGAAGCAGATCGGTGCCGCAATTGGGGTAAGCCAAAGCTCGATCAGCCGCATGTTCCCAGACGTGAGCAGCAAGGCCGGCTCTAAGTCCATCGACGTGAACAACATTCCGGGCGAAGGGTCCTGATGGGGCGTACGCCTATCGAGGTCTCGGACGGCCGCTCCAATGCGCCAGAGCAGATCGAGTACGCCGCCCAGGCGATTGGCCGATCGAAGCTCAGACTGAAGCTATTCGAGGCGGTCTATCACCGCATGGGCGCCAAGAGCGCGACTATACTTGCGGGGCGGGCGCAGATAACGCGCAAGCGCGTGACCAAAGAGATTAGGCCGCTCGTGAACCGACGGATCGTGGTTCAGGAGCGTCGCAAGACAGACATTTACTACTCCGCAGACCCTCACCTGAAAGCCCACAAGGCTGAGATCGTTCGGTACGTTAACCGCCCTGCCAAACTCGAGGCTTTGGCGACCAAGCGCCGTCCCAGTGTAAAGGTGACCGTCGAAAGCGACGTATCCTTCAGAACCATAGACATACCGAGCAAGAGCTTTGACGCCCGGCAAATCACGGTAGACGACATCGAAGACTTCTCTCGTGTGGAGGGCGTAGTAAGCTCCGCCACCCTACCTCGAAGCCTCTCTGAGACGAAATTCAAGGAAGGCATTCAGAGGATTGTTCAAGAGCCCGGAGCGTTCAAAGATTGGGGTGGTGAGAAGAGCGACCTTTTTACTACAAGGCTGAAAGTGGAGGAAGCGCGTCGGGCGGCCGCTTTTGCCTTTAAAGGGCCCGGACAATCCGGAAAGCTCACCATCGCGCGTATGGGGAAGAACGGAGATCAAGGACCACGACTATTCCAAGAGCCAGCCGTCGTCTTCATTGTCCAGCACTGGCGTGAGATCGACCCTGAGGTCCTGTCCCTGCTTCATTCGCTCGCAATCGCACGCTCCGTTACAACCGGCCAGACCGTTTGGTATGGAGTAATCGACGGGCAGGATTCGGACCGCATCCGGATGGCTTATCCGGACGCGTTCAAGTGAGGCCCTAAGCCACTTTCACGCGCGCCGCCGACTCCGGCAGATCGCGCCGAGCTTGCGGGCTGATGACTTGGCGTCCACTCACGCCGTGCACGCGCCTCCCTACTTCCCGCTCACATGCGTTCGCCGGGCAATTGGCTGGCTTGCTTCACCCAGGCCGCGAACTGAGCTTCGTCGAGCTGGTCGTCCTCGTGGATGTCGAGGTAGCGCACCTCCTTGTGCTTGGACGAGCCGGGCGGGAGAGGACGCAGCGAGGCGCCGCGGAAGAAGGCCACTTTGATGTACTTCGTGAAACAGTGAAAGCTGAGGAACCAGCCCTGGCCCAGGGTGCCATAGAAGGGCGAGTTTCATTTGACCGCCTTGCGCACGCCGGGGACGGTGCGCACGATGAGCGCGTCGAGGCGGCGCCCCACGTCGCGTTTCCAGCCCGGCATGGCCGCGATGTAGGCCTGGACGGGGGCGTCGCCGTCGGCCTTGGCGATCTGAGGGTTGCCGCCTGCGAGAAGGGCCGGCTTCGCGGCGTTGCGGGACTGGGACTTCGGCGCGGTCTTCCGCGGCTTGGCCGGCTTCGCAGCGACCCGCTCGGCGGCAGCCTTTCTTGCGACTTTCCCCGATTCTTCGGCGTCTCGTCGGACATTCTGTTCACTCCTGTCCTACGGTGCGCAGACGACGCCCCTGGTACGCGTTCATACGGGCCTGCCCTCGGTCGGACGGCGAGGATATCTTGGCAGATGGGACGGATGGGCTGGCGAAAATTCCTATGATCGTGTAAGCTGGCGCGTCTGTTTTCCCCTGATCTCAAGATGCGTCATGGGCAGTGAAACGGCGCTCTGCGCGGGCGCTGGCGAGCTCAGTCGCGGACGCAAGCTGCCTGGCGAGCATTGTGGCCGCAGGCGTTTACAGCGTGAATCCGAACGAACCCGAGCGTCGCCGCGGACATCGGACGAACCCGAGCGCAGCGTAGAAAACCAAACGAACCCGAGCCGCTGGGAAACCATCGAACCCGCGCGGCGAAAAACCAAACGAACCCGAGCCCGCTGGGGAACCATTGAACCCGCGCGGCGAAAACCAAACGAACCCGAGCCCGCTGGGAAACCCGCGCGGCGAAAAACCCATCGAACCCGCGCGCGGTGAAAAAGGTCAAACGAACCCGAGCCCGCCGGCGACACCATCGAACCTGCGCGGCGAAGAACCAAACGAACCCGAGTGCCGTCCACAACCGAACGAACCCGAGCAGGGTGGAGAACCGAGCGAACCCGGCCGCCAACGCCGACCCGAGGGTCGCGACTGACCGAACGAACCAGAGAAATCGTGCAATTTCAATCGGTTAACTCTTTCGATGCGTCCTTGCTGCCGCCCGGGTGGTCCACCGTGGCCGGCGGGATACGCGGCCCCGGCTGGCCATGCTGCCCAGTTCGACTGAAGATCGTCGGCCAGCAAAGATGCGGTCGTGCTTTCGATTCGATGCTCCTAGAATACGGTCCGGCTCGGCTCGAACAGCCGGGTGCGCGCGGTGGGCGCCCGCCGCGAGCTGGGCCGGGCGCGCCATCGGCCGACGCTGCTCGAAGGCATCGAGCAGGGACCGTCCCAGGAAGCCGCCTGATCGGGAGGCACCTCATGACCACGACCATCGAGACCCGCCCGACCGGCGCCGCGCTCGGCGCCGACGTTCTGGGCGCTGACCTCGCGGGTCCCAGCGATGACGCCCTTCATCAGATCCGGGCCGCGCTCCGCGACCATCTGGTCCTGCGGTTTCGCGGCGCGGCGCTGGACGACGCCGGCTACGTCGCGTTCGGCCGCACCTTCGGCGAGATCGAGCCGCCCGACGCGCACACCCGCACCGCCTCGATGACCGCGCCCGCGTTCCCGGAGATGAGCGTGATCTCGAACGTCGTCGAGAACGGCGTGGCCCGAGGCGAGGCCGGCGACGGCGAGCTGAAGTGGCACACCGATCACGGCTTCATGGAGCGGCCGGCGGGCTTCACCATGCTGCTCGCGCGCGAGGTGCCGGCCAGGGGCGGCGACACCAGCTTCCTCAACATGTACCGGGCGTATGAGGCGCTGCCGGACGACCTGCGCGCCCGCGTCCAGGGCCGGTCGGTCAAGCATCAGGCGAGCCACAGCTCGACCGGCCAGCGCCGGCCCGGCTGGCTCGACCTCGCGAGCGACGATCCGCGCGACCTGCCGGGCGCCGTCCACCCGATCGTGCGCACCCACCCCGAGACGCGGCGCAAGGCGCTGTTCCTTGGCCGGCGCTTCGGCTCCTACATCCCGCCGCTGCCGCTCGAGGACAGCGAGGCGCTGCTCGACGAGCTCTGGGACCACGTGACGCGCGCCGAGTTCGCCTGGACCCAGAAGTGGCAGATCGGCGATCTGGTCATCTGGGACAACCGGTGCACCATGCATCGCCGTGACGGCTTCGCCGGCCATGGCCGCCGCCGCATGCACCGCCTGATGACCAGAGGCGAGCGCCCCGTTTAGCCCGGTTGCCTGCTCTAGACGTGTTGAGGCGCTAGGCGCAGGCCCGCATGCCAGCACGGCTTCGAGCCAATCGAGCGAGCGGCGGTTCAGGTCTTTCAGTCGGGCCGTACGTACTCAGGGCAGGGCGTCCAAGCCAGCGAGCCTGGCGGCCTTCGCTCTCGATCTCGAGGTGATGGTCGGCGCGGGCAAGGAGAGCTGCCCGAAGGCGTCGTGATCACGCCCGGTGAAGCGTCCGCGTGCCGGCCGTCAGTGGGCGAGCCCGCGCACGACCTGATCGAAGGACGCGGGCTGCCGTCGCCAGTCTTCGGGCGAGGTCCGGCCGAGGTCGGTGCCGGCGACCAGCGCGTAGAGTTCGGCCGCGCCTTCGAAGGTGCGCGGGGTCAGGCCGCACGCCTCGAATGTTTTGGCGATCTCCGCCATCTCGCCGACCCAGCGGTGCGCCTTGGGCACCATCGCGGGCACCGCGCGCTGCATGCGCTGGAGCATCGCCGGTTGGCTTTGTTCGAACTCGGCGCGCAGGGCATCGCTGACGCCGAGCCGCTCGGCCGCGATCGACAGCTCGGTCATCAGCGCGGTCGTGCCCTTGGTCAGCGCCGCGTAACACATCTTGAGGGCGGACGCCTGACCCGGCTCGTCGCCTATGACCCGCACGTCCAGACCGAACTCGCTGAGGCGCGCGAGCGCGGCGGCGTCCCGGCCGGAGGCATAGAAGCGGGTCGCGGTCGCGCCGGGCTGCGGCGGCGGACCGATGATGCCGGCATCTACGAAGCCGGCGCCGGCGCCCTCGACGATCTCGGCGACCTGCCGCGCGGTCCGGGGCGCGATCGCGTTGCAGTCCACGTAAAGCGGCGTCGCACCGGTGGCTCGCACCGCGCGCGCGATCCGCTCGGCCAGCGCCACCGCCTCGGCCGGCACCAGAATGGACAGGAGGATGTCCGCCGTCCGCACCAGGCCGTGGTCGTCGGCGACCTCCTCGATGCCGACGCGCGCCGCGAGCGCGCGGGTGCGTTCGCTCCGACCATCCAGCTGGGTGATCACGCGCAGCCCGGCCTGGCGCAGCACGGCGCCCACCGCATTGCCCATGTCGCCTGGCGACATGATCGCGATCGTCAGTTTCATGGCTCTCCCTCCCGCCCGGCTGCGTGCCACAGCCTAGCCGGATCGCAGGCGCGGCGCGAGACGCGCCATCGCGCGAGCCTGCCCTGGCGCAGCCGTCGCCAGCAAACCGGGTCCTTCGTGCGCCAACTATTCCAGGTCGCGGGGCTGATCGTCGTCTGGCTTGGAGACCTTACTCCCGGTGACGAAGCTCAGCAACGTGAGCACGAACAGGCCGGCCGCGGTGACTGCGAGCGCGAGCGCATAGAAGCCGAAGCCGCACGCCATGCCGATCGCGCCGACCACCCAGATGCTCGCTCCCGTGGTCGCGCCGAACAGCTCGAATCGACCTTGGATGATTGCCGCCGCGCCCAGGAACCCGATCGCACCGACGATCGCCTCCATCACTCCGATAGGATCGATTTCGAGAGTGGAAGGCCCCCGGGCGAGCTCATGGACCAGCTGCAGGGCCATCAGGCTGAAGCTCGCCGCGCCCAGCGCCACCAGCATGTTGGTGCGCAGGCCGAGCGGCTTGTGCTTGACTTCCCGGTCGATGCCCACGGCTGCGCTGAGCACGATGGCCAGAGCAAGGCGCAGGCCGGCCTCCTGGATGCTGGCCGGCCCGCCGTCGCTGGCCCATTGGAACGACCACAGCTCGCTCAGGCCTTCCATATCGCCTCCTCCGGGCCCCGCGGCCGATCTGGCTCCGCGACCCATGGCCGCCTCAGCCCGCCGCGATACTCTCACGCCCGACCGACCGCAGGGCAAGGCGAGAGGACATTGGGGCCCGCGCGATCTGCCAGACCCGCTACGGCCGATGGTCCTGCGCGGCGATCCCGAACCAAGATCCTCGCGCCGAAGGATCATCGTGCGGTTCTGAGCGATTCCCCGGGAACCCCCCGAATCTTGCTGTTGCCGGTGTGGAGGGTTCCGTGACCGCCCGACCGGGCCTATCTGTAGGCGACCAAATGCTCGCCGGGGCCGATGGTGCGACCCGATCTTGAGACGCGCGATCCGATCGACCGCCGCCTGTCCGTCGCGCCGATGATGGACTGGACCGATCGCCATTGCCGCTATTTCCTGCGCCTGATCGCGCCGCGCACGCTGCTCTACACCGAGATGGTCCCGACCGGCGCGATCCTGCTCGGGCAGCCCGAGCGGTTCCTGCGGTTCGATCCGGCGGAGCGCCCGCTCGCCCTGCAACTCGGCGGCGCCGACCCGGACGAGCTCGGCCGGTGCGCCGAAGCGGGCGCGGCGCGCGGCTACGACGAGATCAACCTGAATGTCGGCTGCCCGTCGGACCGGGTGCAGAGCGCGCGCTTCGGCGCCTGCCTGATGGCCGAGCCCGAGCTGGTCGCCGCGTGCGTGCGGGCGATGCGCGCTGCCGCCCCGGTGCCGGTCACGGTCAAGAGCCGGGTCGGCATTGACCGACAGGAGTCGTACGAGTTCCTGCGCCGTTTCGTCGAGGCGATCGCCGACGCCGGCTGTCGCACGATCATCCTGCACGCGCGCAACGCCTGGCTGTCGGGCCTCAGCCCGAGGGAGAACCGCGAGGTCCCGCCGCTGCGTTACGAGCTCGTGCACCGGGTCAAGGCCGATTTCCCGGAACTCGAGATCATCGCGAACGGCGGCATCCGCTCGCTCGAGCAGGCGCGCGCGCAGCTCGCGAAGGTCGACGGCGTGATGATCGGGCGGGCGGCGTACCAGAATCCTTACGTTCTGGCCGAGTGGGAACGCGCCTTGCTGGGCAGCGCCACGCCGGCGCCGAGCCGGTTCGACGTGGTCGAGCGCCTGCTGCCGTACGTCGAGCGCGAGCTCGCCGAGGGTACGCCGCTGCGCGCGATCACCCGGCACGTGCTCGGCCTGTTCAACGGCCTGTCCGGCGCCCGGGCCTGGCGCCGCCGGCTGTCCGAAGCGGCGCATCGTCCCAGCGCCGGCGCGCAGCTGATCCGCGACGCGATGAGCGTGGTTCGAGACGCCGCCTCGCCACGCGACGACGCCGCGCGTGCGGCTGCCGCGTGAGCGTATCGAGCATCGCCGGACCGCACCTGCCCCGCGCAGCGCCCGATCCGTGATGCGCGGTCGGCGCGCCGGCCGACCCTGGTTGGGCTGGAAGGTAGCGGGGACGCCGCGAGGTCGATGGCAGAGCGCGCTCAGTGCACCGCCTGCCATTGGCCGTCGGGGGTGCGGCACGCGGTGCCGTACACGTCTTGGGCGCGGCCGCCGATCTGCGCCTGGTGCTGGAATTCGCGGCAGTAGGTGCCGTCGGCGCTCTCGTACGTCTCGATCGGGGTGACGCGCCCGTAGTGGCCGCTGTCGGGGTTGCGCCAGGGGGTGGAGTTGCCCGAAGGCGTGTACTCCAGCGCCTGGTACTCGGCGCGGCTCGCGTACACGGCATCGGCGCGGTCGAGCGACTTGCCGGCTTCATTGCCGAGATACGCGCCGAGCAGGGTTCCGACCGAGGTGGCGACCAGCTGCCCGGTGCCGTGGCCGAACTGCGCGCCGAGCAGGGCGCCGCCGCCGGCGCCGAGCAGGGTGCCGACGGTCTGCTTTGGTCCCAAGTCGGCGTTGGCGCAGCCGGTCAGGCTCAGCGACAGCAGGACGCCCGTGACGAAACGAGGCAAGTTCGACATGACCATCCTCCTGCGCAAATCGTTGACTTGCGCACGAGGCTAGCGAGCGCGCCTTGAGCCCGGTCTGAACGCTGCGTTCAGGTCCGGTTCAGCGAGCCCGCTTCTGCCGCACGCAGATGGTCGGGCTCGCACCGCGCAGGCGGCCTGTACCCTCGCCGGTGCGGCCAGCCTGAGAGCTGTGAGTCGCGTCCCGCGACATCGCATGGCGCAGGAGCAGGCGAGGGGCCCGGGAGCGGGAGAGCGGGTGGACAAAACCTCGCCCCGCGACCGGGAACTACGCTAGATTTCCGTCGGCTCAGCATGAGGTCGCGATGAATCGATTGTCGGGGGCGGAGGCGTTCGTGCGCATGCTGCAACTGCACGGCGTGCGCCACGTCTTCGGCCTGTGCGGCGACACCAGCCTGCCGCTGTACGATGCGCTCTACCGGCTCGACCACGGCATCACCCATGTGCTGACGCGGGATGAGCGCTCGGCCGCCTACATGGCCGACGCTTACGCCCGGGTCACCGGCCGGGTCGGGGTGTGCGAGGGGCCATCCGGCGGCGGCGCGACCTACCTCCTGCCGGGCGTGGTCGAGGCCAACGAATCGTCGATCGCGGTGCTTGCCGTGACCACCGACATCGCGGTCGGCGCGCGCGGCCGTTACGTCCTGACCGAGCTCGACCAGGAGGCGCTGTTCCGTCCGCTCACCAAGTGGAATCGGGTGATCGATCACGCCGACCAGATCGTGGACGCGGTCCGCGCCGCGTTCCGCCACATGACCACGGGCCGCCCGGGCGCCGCTCATCTCGGCGTGCCCTTCGACGTGCAACGGGACCCGGTCGACGAAGCGGCGGTGCACGGGGAAGCCACCCTGGGCACCTATCCCGCCCGGCGCGTGGCGCCCGACCCGGCAGCGATCGAGGCCGCGGCAAGCGCAATCCTGTCCGCCGAGCGCCCGCTGCTGATCTGCGGCGGCGGTCCGGTGATCGCCGGCGCCCAGGCGGAGCTCGCCGCGCTCGCCGAGCTGCTCGACGCGCCCGTCGCCACCACGATCAGCGGCCAGGGCAGCATCGCCGAGGACCATCCGCTGGCGCTCGGCGTGGTCGGCAGCAACGGCGGCACGCCCGCAACGCGTGCCGTGGTCAATCGGGCGGATCTGATCGTGTTCGTCGGCTGCCGCGCCGGCTCGGTCACCACCGAGCGCTGGCGTCACCCAGCGCCGGGCACCGCGCGCGTGGTGCACATCGACGTCGATCCGACGGTGATCGGGGTCAACTATCCGACCGAGGCCGCCGTGGTCGGCGACGCCAGGCTCGCCCTTGCGGCGCTGCGCGACGCCCTCGCGCCTGGGCAGGTGCCGCCGGAGCCGGCGACCGGCCGCGCTCGCGTGGCGCGCGCCAAGGCCGAGAAGTTCGCGATGTTCAAGGAACTCGCCCGCTCCGATGCGACGCCGATCCGGCCGGAGCGCATCGTCGCGACTTTGCAGGAGCTACTGCCGCCCGATGCGATCATCGTGGCCGACGCCGGCACGCCGTGCCCGTATTTTTCGGCCTATTACGAGTTCCGCGCGGCTGGCCGCCACTTCATCACCAACCGGGCGCACGGCGCGCTCGGCTACGCGCTGCCGGCCTCCGTCGGCGCGCAGATCGGCCGGCCGGGAGCGCAATGCGTCGCGGTGATGGGCGACGGCAGCTTCGGCTTCGCGTCGGGCGAGCTGGAAACCATCGCCCGGCTTGGGCTGCCGATCACCATGGTGGTGATCGCGAACGGCACATTCGGCTGGATCAAGGCGGGCCAGAAGAGCGGCTTCGACGGCCGCTATTTCGCGGTCGACTTCACCCCGGGCCAGCACGCCCGGATCGCCGAGGCGTACGGCATCCGGGCCTGGCGCGTGGAGGATCCCGTCGACCTGCGGCCCGCGCTAGCCAAGGCCCTGGCGGCGGGCGCGCCCACCCTGGTCGACGTCGTCACCCAGCCGCTGCACGAGGCGCGCGCCCCGGTCTCGGAGTGGGTGGCGTGAGCGGGCCGGCGCGGACGGTTAGAGGCGGCAAGGCGATCTACGGCGCCGCGGTCGGCATCCTGATGCTCGAAGCGCGCTTCCCGCGCATTCCGGGTGACGTCGGCAACGCGACCACTTGGCCGTTCCCGGTGCTGTACAAGGTGGTCCGCGGCGCCAGTCCGGACCGGGTGGTCCGGGAGCGCGCCGAGGGCCTGCTCGATGCCTTCGTCGCGGCTGGGCGCGAGCTGGTCGCCGACGGCGCGGACGGCCTCGTCACCAACTGCGGATTCCTGTCGCTGTTTCAGGATGAGCTTGCTGCCGCCTGCAGCGTGCCAGTCGCCACCTCGGCGCTGCTGCAGGCGCCGCTGATCGAGCGTCTGCTGCCGCCCGGCCGGCGGGTCGGCCTGCTCACCGTCTCGGCGGCCAGCCTGACGCCGGAGCATCTCGCGGCCGCCGGCGTCGCGCTCGACACGCCGGTCGTCGGCACCGAGGGCGGTCGGGCGTTCACGCGCACGTTGCTCGGCAACGAGCTCGAGCTCGACGTCGTCGCCGCCGAGCGTGACGTTCTCGATGCCGGCGATTGGCTCGTCGCCCGGCATCCCGAGGTCGGCGCGGTGCTGCTCGAATGCACCAACATGTGCCCCTACGCGGGCGCGCTGCGCGATCGCCTCGGCCTGCCGGTGTTCGACATGGTGAGCTTCGTCACCTGGTTCCACGGCGGGCTCGTGCCGAGGCTCTGGCCCGCCGTGTGATCTGACCCTGCGTTGACGGGGTGCGGCTCAGGCGACGGCTTCGGCCGACAGCGCGCCCTTCGCGAGCAGCCGTTTGAACGCGGCGTAGGTCGCCTCGATGCCTTCCCGCAGCGGCACGGGCCCGTAGTTGCCGAGATACCGGCGGATCGCCTCGTCCGACAGACTGGCGGGAAAGGGCAGGGGATCGCCCGCGATCTCGAGCTGCGCGCCCGGGGCCATCTCGCGAAGGATGTCGAGCCACTCGGCGACCGTGGTCGGTCGGCCGTTCAGATCGAACACCTGCGCCTCGTCGCGCTCCGCGGACACCGCCTTGATGAACGCCGAAGCCACCTCGCCCGCATGCAGCGCCGAGACCTCGCCCGAGAACGGCACGGTATAGGGCCGCCCGGCCGCGGCCGCGAGGATCGCGACGGTGGTCTTCGAGGTCAGCCCCTGATCGCGCCCCACGCCGTAGACCACGCCGGGCCGGATGCCGACGCTCGGCACCCCCCAGTCCTCGGCATAGGTGCGCGCGATCATCTCGTCGCACAGCTTGTACGCGCCGTACAGGGTCGCGAGCCAGGGCGCGCCCGGCAGGAAGCTGTGCGCGGCGATCGAGCTGGCATACGCCAGCCGCCGCAGGCCGTGCAGGCGCGCGGCCTCGAACACGTTGACCGTGCCGACCACGTTGGCCTTGGCGCCGGCCACCGGATCGGCCTTGCAGAACGGCACCTGCAGGGCGGCGAGGTGGATGATCGCGCGGATGTGGTGCCGCGCCACGGCTGCGGCGACCGCCTCGGTATCGGCGATGTCGCCGGTGACCCACGAAATCCCGGCCAGCTGCTCTTCGGTCATCAGGAGGCGGGGACGGCGTCGGTCATCCGACAGGTCGAACGCGACCGCCGGCACGCCCGCGTTGGTCAACAGCGCGAGCGTCCAGCTGCCGATGCAGCCACCCGCTCCGGTGACCAGGACCGGACCATCGAAGCTCGCCCGGTCGATCGGAAAATGCGTCAGATCCATGCCCCAGCCTCCACCCCCAGTCGCCCGACCTTATGCGTCTCCGGCCGTCCGGCAAAGGCCCTATGCAGCGAGGGCGTGGGCTCGGGGCCTGGTTGCCGGGAGAGCAGCAGACGGCAACCGCCGCGGGCACCAACAGCTCGGCGAGCCAGGTGATGATCGTCTCGGCCGGGAGGAGAACCGCCGGCCCTGACCTCTGCGCTCAGCGGGTGGGGGCTTCGTCGGCCGGCGGGTTAAAGCGGCCGATGTTGCCGATGAACTGCTCGAAGGCGTTCATCTCGGAGCCGGAGGTCGGCGTTTCGCGGTCGACGAAGCTCACTTCGTGCGCCTCTTCGAGCCCGTGACGGTCGACGTTGGTGACCGTGCCGAACTGGTCGAACGTGATGCTGACCACGTCCTGGTTGACCACGTCCTCCTGATAGAACGACATGCGCTCGGTGCGCTGGCTGACGTAGTACCATACGGCGCCGTCGAAGGTAGTCAGCGACGACGGGGAGCCGAGCAGTTGTTGCACCTCATCGCGGGTCGTGCGCCCGGGCTCGATCTGCGCCAGCGCCGCTTCGTCGAAGCGATAGCCGTGATTGCTTACCTGCGGCACGCACCCGAGCAGGGCAACGCCGGCGAGCAGGCCGAGGCAGACGCCGGCCCGTCGGCCCGCCGACCGGATCCTGGAGTGCACCATCGCCATTGCTCCGAAGCGCGCCATTCTCATTATGAAAGCCGGCGAGGCATGGGTGGTTAACACGATGCGACCGAGCAGGCAATCGCGCTCGCTCGGCGTGCGCGCGCGCCGCTGGCTGCGCTGTTTCCGGCCCGATCCCGCCGACCGCGCCCGGCGCGACGTCGCCGAGCGAGTATATCGCGATCTGGTAAAGCAGTCGCGAACGCCGTGGTTCTACCGCGATCTCGGCGTGCCCGACACGCCCGAGGGGCGCTTCGAGATGGTCGGTCTGCACGTCGCCCTGATGGTGCGCCGGCTGCGCTCGGCGGACGCGCCGGGCAGGGCACTCGCGCAGGAGCTGTTCGATCTGTTCTTCGCCGACGTCGACGAGTGCCTGCGCCACATCGGCATCGGCGAGTTGGCGGTGGGCAAGCACGTCAAGCGCCTCGCTGGCTATTTCTATGCTCGACTGCGCGCCCTGGATGAGGCGCTGGACGCCGTGCCCGGCGCCCCGCTCGCCCCGATGCTGCGCACCAACGTTTATCCCGGCGCGCTCACGCCAAGCGAAAGCCAGCTGGCCGCCCTGGCCAGCTATCTGATCGCCGCCGAGGCGGCGCTGTGCGCCCGGACGACGGGTCGCGTGCTCGCCGGCGACGTCGCCTGGGTGCCGGCCGGGGAGGCACGGGACTCTACGCTTTACGAGAACAGCAAGAGCTGATGATCTACCATCAGGAGTGCGAACTCAGACCGTACCCCGCCCGCGCGAGCGGCGAAACCGATTGACCCCCGTCGGCCATGGCCGTAGTTTGGCGCGGTTTTCTGCCTGGCGTCCGGATCTTCGGAGAGTTTGCGATCCCGACGAACGAGTTCTCCCGCCGATTGCTGATCGAACCGTGGCCCGGCGGCGCCCTAAGCGTGGACGTGAGCGCCGATGCCGCTGAGCGGCGCGCGCTGGCGGCGCGGTTCGACCTGCTCGAGGTGCATGCGTTGCGCGGCCACGGGCGGCTCGAGCGGCGCGGCGACGAGGTGATCCTGCGCGGTTGGCTGGAAGCGGACGTCGTACAGGAATGCGTGGTCACGCTCGAGCCCGCGCCGGCTCATATCCGTCAGCCGATCGAGCGGCGGTATCGGCTCGGCGGCACGACGGAAGCGGCCCAGGCCCGTTACGAGCCGCACGGCACGGTGGTGCTGGACGATGACGCGGATGAGGTCGAAGCGGTGATCGGGCGCGAGATCGACGTGGGCGAGGCGTTCGCCGAAGAGCTCGGTACGGCGCTCGATCCCTATCCGCGTGCGACGGGCGCGGTACTCGACGCTGGCGATCTCGGTCCCCATGTGAGTGTCGGCTCGGCGGACCGCTTGGACAGGCCGTTCGCCGCGTTGCGGCGGTTGCAGGAGAAGCACGCGCGGTGAGCGCACCCGCGTCGAACGAGGTTTGAGCTATGGCCGTACCGAAGAGGAAGGTGTCGAAATCCAAGCGCAACATGCGGCGTTCGCACCATCGATTGCGCGCCGTCAACTTGGGTGAGTGCTCGAACTGTGGCGAACTCAAGCTGGCGCACCACATCTGCCAGGCGTGCGGTTATTACGACGGCCGCGAGGTAATCGTTCAGGTCGCGGACACCGCGACCGCCTGAGCGGGCTCCGCCCGTGACCCTGACCATCGCTCTCGACGCCATGGGCGGCGATCACGCGCCGCAGGTGGTGATTGCCGGTGCGGACATGGCGCGGGAACGGTTTCGCGACCTGCGCTTCCTGCTGTACGGCGACGAGCGCCAGCTGCGCAGCCTGCTGCGCGCGCGCGGGCAGCTGGCCACCCGCGCGCAGATCGAGCACACGCCCGAGCGGGTCGACCCCGATGCCAGGCCATCCCAGGTCCTGCGCCAGGGACGCGGCACGAGCATGTGCCTGGCGATCGAGGCGGTGAAGGCCGGGCGGGCGAGCGCCGCCGTGTCGGCCGGCAACACGGGCGCGCTCATGGCGCTGGCGAAGTTCGTCCTCAAGACCCTACCCGGCATCGATCGGCCGGCGATCGCTTCGCTGATGCCGACCCGGCGCAGCGAGGCCGTGTTCCTCGATCTGGGCGCCAACAGCGAGTGCGACGCCGACAATCTGGTCCAGTTCGCGGTCATGGGCGAGGTTTTCGCCCGCGCCGTGCTGGGCGTGACCAAGCCGACCGTCGGGCTGCTCAACATCGGTACCGAGGAGGTCAAGGGACACGACACCATCCGGGAGGCGGCCGCGGCGCTGCGCGCGAGCCCTCTGCCGATCGAGTTTCGCGGCTTCGTCGAAGGTACCGACCTGACCAGCGGCAAAGTCGACGTGGTCGTCACCGACGGCTTCACCGGCAATGTCGCGCTCAAGGTGTTGGAAGGCACCGTCGGCCTGTACACGCAGTTCCTGCGCGAAGCGTTCAAGAGCTCGCTCGTGGCCCAGATGGGCTATCTGCTGGCCAAGCCGGCGCTGCAACTGCTGCGCCAGCGGCTCGATCCGCGCCGCTACAACGGCGCCATGTTTCTCGGTTTGAACGGCGTCGTGGTCAAGAGCCACGGCGGCACCGACGCCCTCGGCTTCGCCAATGCCATCGGCGTCGCGGTCGATCTGGTGCAGCAGGGCACCAACCAACGAATCACGGCCGAACTGAACCGGCTGGACGAGGAGGCGAACCGGCGGCGGCACGCGCGAGCGTCGTAGATGCTGCGCGCGCGAGTGATCGCCACCGGGGCGTACCTGCCGGCCAGAGTCGTTAGCAACGACCAGCTGGCCGAAACGGTCGACACCAGCGATGCTTGGATCATCGAGCGCACCGGTATCCGGCAGCGCCACATCGCGGCGGCGGGCGAGCTTACCTCGGATCTGGCCAGCGCGGCGGCCCGGGCGGCGCTGGAACGTGCCGGCATCGGCCCGGAGCGGGTCGATCTTCTGGTCCTCGCCACCTCGACCCCGGACAACACGTTCCCGGCGTGCGCGACGGCGGTCCAGCGCAAGCTGGGTTTGGTCCGGGCCGCGGCGTTCGACCTTCAGGCGGTGTGCAGCGGCTTCGTCTATGCGCTGGCGGTCGCCAATAACTTCCTGATCCTGAATCAGGCGCGGACAGCGCTGGTCGTTGGCAGTGAAACGTTTTCGCGTCTGCTCGACTGGCAGGATCGCCGCACCTGCGTGCTGTTCGGCGATGGCGCCGGCGCCGTCGTGTTGCGCGCCGAGCGCGGTACCGGCACCCCGTTCGATCGCGGCGTGCTGGCCACGCATCTCGGCTCGGATGGCCGCCACTACGAGGACCTGTACGTCGACGGCGGCCCGTCCTCCACCGGCACGACCGGTCATCTGCGCATGAACGGGCGCGAAGTCTTCCGCCAGGCGATCCACGAGCTGACCGCGGCGACGCGCCAGGTCCTCGGTCAGCTCGGCCTGGGCGTGGAGGACGTCGACTGGCTGGTCCCGCATCAGGCCAACATCCGGATCCTCGAGGGGGTCGGACGGCGGCTGGAAATCCCGCCCGAGCGGATCCTGGTCACGGTCGACCGCCACGCCAATACCTCGGCCGCCTCGATCCCGTTGGCGCTCGCCGAGGCCGACGCCGACGGCCGGCTGCGCTCCGATCAACTGATCGTAATGAATGCAATGGGAGGCGGTTTTACCTGGGGTGCTGCGGTCGTGCGTTGGTGAGTTTCGCCGGCCAACCAAAAAAAGCCAGAGCAAGGTCTTCGGCTGTTGACGGAAGGGCCTGAGACCGTTAGCTTTTTCCAGCTCAGGCTCGGACAGGGGTCAGAACAGAATGAAGGGCCGGACCCTCACCAGGGCAGATCTTGCCGAAGCGGTCTATCAGGAAGTCGGGCTATCACGCAGCGAATCGGCCGAGCTCGTGGACTCCATCCTGACCGAGATCAGCGATTCTTTGGTCGATGACGGAGTTGTCAAGATCTCCTCGTTCGGCACCTTCTCCGTCCGCCAGAAGGGCCGACGCGTTGGGCGGAATCCCAAAACCGGCGAGGAGGTGCCGATCATGCCGCGCCGAGTATTGGTGTTTCGCGCCTCACAGGTCCTCAAGGACCGTATCAACGGCCATCTCTCGAGTGCGCCGAACGCGGAGGATGACTGATGGAACGCTCGACCAACGGTCATGCCGAGAGCGCCGGCCGGCAGCGTGCCGGCGGTCGCGCCGGCAAGTCGGCGGCCGCGTTTCGCACGATAAGCGAGGTCGCAGGCGAGCTCGAGGTGGCACAGCATGTGCTGCGCTTCTGGGAGAGCAAGTTCCCCCAGGTACGTCCCCTGAAGCGCGGGGGCGGCCGGCGCTACTACCGGCCTGAAGATGTCGACATGCTGCGTCAGATCCGCTCCCTCCTGTACGAGGAGGGCTACACGATCAAGGGCGCGCAGAAACTGCTGAGAGGCCAGCGACGACCGGCCGGGAGCGACGGCGAAGTGGGAGCCGAAGCGCCTCCCGAACGCCAGCCGCTGGCGCGGCCGCGGCTCGAGCTGCTGCCCGAGGTGCGAGAACGCCTGCAGGAGCTCCGCGAAGAGCTGGCGGCGTTGCGCGAAGCGTTGCGCGAGACCGCCGACTGAGCGCGCGCACGCCCAGAACCGAGTACCGCGAGTATAGGCGCGGGAGCATTGTCGCGGGCGCAATACCACACTATAGTCGGACCGTGGCCCTCGCGCCGCGCACAGCGCCGTCGGAGCGTAGCGCAGCCTGGTAGCGCATCAGTCTGGGGGACTGGGGGTCGCCGGTTCAAATCCGGCCGCTCCGACCATTGATCCGGCGGGCGCGTGGCTTCGAACCATCATGCTGCAAAGCGTTGAGCAAGCGGTCCCCGCGTGCTGGTGCTATGTCACCGCCGGCTCGCGCGCGGAGGCATTGACCATCGGCCGCACGGTCGTGGAGGAACGCTTGGCGGCCTCCGCCAACGTCCTGGACGGCGCGACCTCGATCTACTGGTGGCAGGGTGCGGTGCAGCAGGCCGGCGAGGCGGTGCTGATCCTCAAGACGCGCAGCGCGCTGGTCGAACGCCTGATCGCGCGCATCCGAGAACTGCACAGCTACGAGTGCCCGTGCGTGGTTACCCTGCCGATCGTCGCGGGCAATCCGGAATATCTCGACTGGCTCGCCGCGGAGACCCGGCCGGCGGGTTAGCGGTTCAGAACTTTCGGATTTACTCCGGCTCTCGGATGGCCTTGAGCTCGCGTCCGCGGCAGGGCATGATAAACCTAAAGTTGAATAAACGATTGAGGCCGAGCCATGGCGATCGCTGCGCTGGCGCGCCGCGGCATGCACGGGCTGCTCGATCTCGTCCTGCCGCCGCGGTGCCTGCGCTGCGGGGTGGTGGTCGAGGGGCAGGGGAGTCTCTGTGCCGAGTGTTGGCGCTGCCTCACCTTTCTCGGTCCGCCGCAATGCCGCCTGTGCGGCTACCCGTTGCCTCACGCGTTGCCGGAGGCGCCGCTGTGCGGCGAATGCGCCAGAGAGGCGCCCGTGTACGATCGGGCGCGCGCGGCGCTACGCTACGATGACGGCTCGCGCCGTCTGATCCTGGCGTTCAAGCATGCCGATCGCACCGACACGGCGCCCGCCTTCGGCGTCTGGTTATCCCGGGCCGGCGCCGAGCTGCTCGCCGATGCCGAGCTGATCACGCCAGTGCCGCTGCATCGCTGGCGGCTGTTGAAGCGCGGCTACAATCAGTCGGCGATCCTGGCGCGTGCGCTCGCCAAGGAGACCGGCCTGGCACTCGTGCCGGACCTGCTCCAACGCCAGCGGGCGACCCGGTCCCAGCAGGGCCTGAGCGGCCAGGCCAGACTCGATAATGTCACCGCCGGGGCGTTTCGCGTGCATCCCTGGCATCGCGGGCGCGTCGAGGGGCGGCGTGTCGTGCTGATCGATGACGTGCTCACCACCGGGGCGACGGTTGGGGCGTGCGCGCGGGTGCTGCGCCGGGCTGGCGCGCGCCAGGTCGACGTGGTCACGCTCGCCCGTGTGGTGCGGGACGCGGCAATGCCTGTATGATCACGGGCGCGGCTCCGCACGAGCCGTGCCACAACGAGCGCTCGCTGAAATGGCTGAGATCGAGATCTACACGACGCCTTTTTGCCCCTATTGCGCGCGCGCCAAGGGTTTGCTCGCCCAGAAGGGCATCGCGTTCACCGAGATTGATCTCTGGCAGTTTCCCGAGCGTCGCGCCGAGATGATCGAGCGCTCTGGGGGGGGGCGTACGGTCCCGCAGCTGTTCGTCGACGGCCGCCCGATCGGCGGCTCGGACGAGCTCGCCGAACTCGAGCGCAGCGGCGAGCTTGACACCATGCTAAGTACCGGGTGACGCCTTCGCGCCCTGGCGCCCGGTCTTGCGGGTGCTCGCCTGAAATCCCAGCTCTAGCGGAGCCTTACCCCAGCTTGGATCGCGCGACCTCATGATCCTGTTCGACCTGCGCTGCAAGGACGGTCACGCGTTCGAGGCGTGGTTTCGCGACAGCGCGGCTTACGATGATCAGGCTGCCGCCGGCGACCTTGCCTGCCCGGTGTGTGGCAGCGCGGACGTGTCGAAGGCGCTGATGGCGCCGGCGGTGAACTCGCGGCCGAAGATCGACGCCGGACAGGCGGCGGAGCTGATGCGGGTCTGGCGCGGCGTGCAGAGCCACATCGAGAAGAATTTCGATCACGTCGGGCCGAAGTTCGCCGAGGAAGCGCGCAAGATGCACCACGGCGAAACGGCAAAGCGCAGCATCTACGGCGAGGCGACCAAGGCGGAGGCCAAGGAGCTGCGCGACGAAGGCATCGACGTCAACCAGATCCCCTGGCTGCCGCGTCACGACGCCTGAACGCGGCGCCGGCTCGCGCGACCCGGATTTAGCGACGGTCGAAACGTCGTTAGGCCCGCCGTTCCTCGAGTCAGATTTTGACGCTCCGATCAGCCCTTGCGGGCGGTCAGAATGCGGGCGTCAAGAGGAACCGCGAGCCTGCCGCGGTCATCGTAAAACTCGGCCAACGCTTCGCGTGCCGCGGCGAGGATTCGCTCGAACTCGCCTGGATCGATGAGCCCGGCGAGCGGCGAGCCTTTGATCTCGATCCGCCCGAATTCCTCGATCGAGGCGAAACGCGCCCAACCCTCGCCCCTCACGATTTTCGGATTCACGATCTCCGCCGCCCGAGCGAGGCGTAAGAGCTCCGTCTCGTCGCCGAGCGCGAAGTAGCCCTCGACCATCGCCGCTGCGCCCTCGCCGGCTTCGCGCCGCAAGATGTCCGCGAACAGGCGATAGCCCCTGGTCTGTTCGAGCGGCGCGCATACGGCAACCGCGAGGCGGCCGCTCGGCGCCAGCACCCGCCACATCTCGCGCAACGCGAGCGGGCGGTCGGGGAAGAACATGAGCGCGAACTGACTGACCACGACATCGAACGCGCGATCCGCGAACGGCAGATCCAGGGCGTCGCCCTGCCGCCAGTCGATCTCGGGCCGCAGGCGCCGCGCCACCGCCAGCATGCCCTCATTCAGATCGAGCCCGGTCACGCGGCCCGCAGGCCCCGCGTGCACCGCGGCTTCTCGCGCCAGGACGCCCGTCCCGCAACCGACGTCGAGGACCCGGTCGCCCGGTGCGATCACCGCGATATCAGCGAGCTTCGGCGGCCACTGGGCGAAGATGGCGGGAACGAAATCGCGCTCATAGGCGACCGCAATGTCGTTCGACAGTTGCCACGCTCCCTGTTCGGACATGAGCGCTGCCTGTTCGGACATGGCTCGAGCCTCCTTTCCGGCGAATGCCCGCAGCAGCCTCGCGAACGATCGTCCCCGCCGGCGTGACAAGTCCGGGACAAGCGTGTGGTTCGCGCTGGAACGCTGTGGTCGCGCGGCATAAGCTCCCGCGAGGAGGTCCGCCAAGATGCCCCTCCAGCTCTATCTCTTGGGCGGGTTCGACTGTCGCTCCGGCACCGGCGACGTGCTCACCTTCCCCACGAGCAAGGTGCGAGCGCTGTTCGCCTACCTCGCGGCGAACCCGGAGCAGGGTCACCGCCGCGACAAGCTGGCCGACTTGCTCTGGGGCGACCAGGCGGCCCGCGAGGGGCGGGCCAACCTGCGCAAGGCGCTTTCGCGCCTGCGCGAGAGCCTGCCGGCGGACGCGAGGGACTGCCTGGCGGTCGACCGCAACCAGCTGGCGGTCCGGCCGGGCAGTGTGGACGTGGATGTCGGGCTGTTCCTGAGGCTCGCCGCCGACGGCACCCCTGAGACTTTGGAACGCGCCGCAGATCTCCATCGCGGCAACTTCCTCGAGGGTTTCGCCGATTGCGGCGAGATCTTCGAGCAATGGCTGCTGACCGAGCGGCGGCGGCTGGACGAAACGCTGCACGCGGTCCTGCGCCGCCTGCTCGACCATTATGTGGCCACCGGCGCCATCGACCGCGCGATCCAGGTCGCGTTGCGCCTGATCGCGCTCGATCCCCTGCAGGAGAGCGTCCATCGCTCGCTGATCCGCCTGTACATGTACCAGGACCGGGTCGGCGGGGCGCTCGACCAGTACCGCCGCTGCCGCGAGGTGCTCGAGCGCGAACTCGGCGTGCCCCCGGATCCGGAAACCGAGCGGCTGCGAGCCGAGCTTTCGAAGCTGCTGCCGGACGGCGCAGTCGGGCAGGACACGCCGTCATGCGAGGCCGATGGTGTGCCCGAGCGCAGGGCGGTGCTGAGGAGCGCGCGCGAGGATCGGGCGCGGCGACGCTCGCAGCTTCGGCTCCGCCCCTCGATCGCCGTGCTGTCGTTTCGCGGCGTCGCAGACGAGGCCGATCGCTACCTGGTCGACGGCATGGCTGAGGACATCGCGACCGAGCTCGGCCGGTTCCGCGAGCTCGACGTGATCGCGCCGCGGACGGCGTTGGCGTTCCGCGATGCCGACGTGCCGCCGGACCGGGTCGGGGCCGAACTGGGCACGGCTTACGTGCTCGAGGGCGTGCTGCGGCCGGCCGGCCGGGGCGTCAGGATCACCGTGCGCCTGGTCGAAACCGACACCGCCCGTCAGCTCTGGGCGGAGCGCTACGACTGCCCGATAAGCGGCCTCTTCAAATTCCAGGACGAGGTGGCGCGCCGCATCGTCGCGATGCTGGTCGGCCGGATCGAGGATGCGCGCCTCGAGACGGCGCGGTGCGCACGGCCGGATGATCTCGGGGCTTACGATCTCTGGCTGCGCGGCTGGGGCGCCCTCAGACGCGCTGATCTCGCTGCGATCGGCGAGGCCCGTCGCTGCTTCCAACAGGCGGTGGCCAAGGACGCCGGGTTCGCGCGCGCCTACGTCGGGCTCGCCATGGCGAACCTGAACGAATGGGCCTGCTTCTCCTGGAATCACTGGTTCTTCCTGCGCAAGGAGGCCCTGGATTTCGCCCGCCGGGCAGTCGAGCTCGACGAGCGTGACCACCGCGCGCACTGTATCCTCGGCCTGGCGCAGCTCTACGGCCGCGACTACGACGGCGCGCGCCGGCAGCTGCTCAGGGCGCTCGAGCTCAACCCCAACGACGCCGACGTGCTCGCGCACGCAGCCGTGGCGATGGCGCTGATCGGCGACCACGAGGTGGCGGTCGAGGCGGGCCGCAGCGCGCTCCGCCTGGCACCCCATCATCCGGAATGGTACGCCGCCTTCGCGGGCATCGCGCTGTTCAGCGCCCGACTGCACGAGGAAGCGCTCGCGACCATGGCGCCGGCGCCCGAGGCGCTGTGCAACACGCCGGCCTTCATCGCGGCCGCGTGCGCCCACCTGGGGCGGCTCGAGGACTGCCCTGCGCATCGCGACACCGTTCGTCGCCACCATCGCCGGCAGCTCGCCCGCGGCATGTTCCCCAAAGACATCACCTGTATCGACTGGTTGCTCGCCATGGAGCCCTTCCAGCGCGCTGCGGATGCCGAGCACTACGCCGACGGCCTGCGCAAGGCGGGATTCGATTAGCCTGCGTCTCCAGCGCGGCGATCGGTCGCGGGAGACCATAGCCGCAATCTGGTGGACGCGGTTGCCGCGCCAATCCAAGTAATCGGTGTGTCCTTCCCCTGATTCCCTTCCGCTGCGTAGGGAGCACGAGAGGCGAGGACGCGGTCGAGGTCCGGAGTGCGTCGGGGGTCGCGGCGCGCTCACCGTTCGGGTAGAACAGCGTGGCGAAGCGTTGTCACCGCTGATAGGTCGGACTGCCCGCCGGGTTACAGAGGAGGTAGAGGTAACTCGCGCGTTGGGAACAAAATGGGGCGGCATGCGTTTACGTGTGCAGCGCCGGCCGAGGCAACCAACTCCCCGGCGGACGAACCGTCGGATGGGTGGCATCACAGCGCAACTGTTCTGAGTATCGGAGGGAACGAGGGGATGCGCCCCGTTGGCTTGTCGTCTCATCCTGCGGATGACGGCGCACTGACGCTTGCCCAGAGCGGCGTCGAGGCGATCGAGGTTACGGCCGAGCGCGTGCCTGAGGAGTGCCCGGGTGTGGTGCTCGAGCAGCCTCTCGAACGCTGGTCGCCGCGTGACCTCGTCACGGGGCTGTCCCGACTAGTTCGCTGGGGTCGACTGGCGACCTCTTGACCGCGGAACGGGGGGGCTGTTGATCTCACCACGGGCGGGTATGCCCCGTCAGCCGGCGCAGTCGCGGCGCCGACTGCTTCTTCTGGTGCTGGTGGTGGCCAGCGCCGGGGCTGCGACCAATGTGTTCGCCAGCGTGCTCGCCGGCGATCGGCTGTCCTATCTGGACACCGCGATCCTCGGCATGTTTTTCCTGAGCTTTGCCTGGATCTCGAGCGCGTTCTGGACGGCGGTTGCCGGGTTCGTGGCGCTTTGCCGAGGCGGCGGCGCGGGCCTGCGGCCACCAGCGGGCGAGTTGCACCCGAGTGCCCGTACCGCCCTCGTGATGCCGATCTATCACGAGGACCCCGAACAGGTCGGCAAGCGGATCGCAGCGACCTACCGGTCGCTGGCGAACACCGGGTACCTCTCCCAGTTTGACGTGTTCATTCTCAGCGACAGCCGGGATCATGAGCTGGTGCGCCAGGAACAGGCGCTGTGGGCGCGCCTGTGCGCCCAGCTCGACGCGCGCGGTCGCCTGTTCTATCGCAATCGCTCCGACAATCGCGGGCGCAAGGCTGGCAACATCGCCGATTTCTGCCGCCGCTGGGGAGCCCGCTATACTTATTTCGTGGTCCTCGACGCCGACAGCGTGATGTCCGGTGAGACGTTGGTGCGGCTGGTCCAGCTGATGGAGGCCAATCCGGACGCGGGTCTGATCCAGACGGTGCCGCGCCCGGTCGGGGGCGAGACGCCGCTCGCACGGATCCTGCAGTTCTCCGCAAGCCTGTACGGTCCGCTGCTGGCGGCGGGGTTGAACTACTGGTTCCAGGACGAAGGCAACTATTGGGGCCACAACGCGATCATCCGCACCGAGGCGTTCATGGCGAACGCCGGGCTGCCCACCTTGCCCGGATCGCCGCCGTTTGGGGGTGAGATCCTGAGCCACGACTTTGTCGAGGCGGCTTTTCTGCGCCGGGCCGGCTGGGGCGTGTGGCTGGTGCCGGAGCTCGGCGGGAGTTACGAGCAACTGCCGCCCACGCTCAGCGACTTCGTCAGCCGCGACCGGCGCTGGTGCCAGGGCAATCTGCAGCATCTGCGGCTGCTCACCATCAAAGGCCTGCGCCCCGCGAGCCGCGCGCATCTGCTGACCGGAGCCATGGCCTATCTCGCCTCCCCGCTGTGGCTGACGCTTCTGGTCCTGACCAGTCTCGAGGCAGCGAGAGCCGCCCTCATTCCGTGGGACTATTTCGCCGACGCCACCAGCTTCGGGCCCGCTTGGCCGATTGCTCGGCGCGCCGAACTGCTCGGCCTGTTCGCCGCGACGCTGTGCATTCTGATGCTGCCGCGCTTTCTGGCGCTGCTCCATGCGCTCGCGGTGCCGGCGCGCCGGCGTGCCTTCGGCGGCGCGCTGCCGCTGATCCGCAGCGTGTTCACGGAACTCGCTTTCTCCATCCTGCTCGCCCCGATCTTGATGGTTCAGCACACCCGGGTCGTGATCGCCACGATCATGGGGTGGCGCGCCTCCTGGAACGGGCAGCAACGGAACGGCGCCGCCGAGGATTGGGGTGGCGCCCTGCTCCGTTACGGCGGCAGCACGGCGTTCGGTGCGGTCTGGGGGTACGCGGTGTATCTGACCGCACCCGATCTGCTGCCCTGGTTCAGCCCCGTGCTCACCGGGCTGCTGTTGGCGGTGCCGCTGGTCGTGATCTCGAGCTGGGCGGAGCTTGGCCTCGCGGCGCTCCGGCGCGGCTGGTTCCTGATCCCGGAGGAGGTTGCGCCGCCCACAGAGCTGCAGTGGCTGTACCAGGCCGCGCCGCGCGACGCGCAGAGTGACCGCCGCTCGGTCGACTTGCTGGCCTCACAGCCTGTCGCGCCGCACTCGTAACGCTTCGTTAACCCTGTCCTGATAGCGTTCCAACCGGCGTCTGGAGGACGTCCGAAGCCCGGTCACGGGTCGCTCCTCGCCTGCGCGCGCCGCGCCGGCGCCGCACGCAACCCCGGGCCGAGCGGACAGGTTGGAGCGTCGGACCAATGGGTAACGTCATCGCGATCGGCAATCTCAAGGGCGGCACCGGCAAGAGCACGATCGCCGTCAATCTTGCCTGCGCTCTCGTCGAGACTGGCGATTCGGTGGTCCTGGTCGATGCCGACGCCCAAGCCACCGCAACCGACTGGCATGCCGGCTGCAATCTCCCGATAGCGGTCGAAAGCCTGCCGCTCGGTGGCGAGCGGGATGCCCAGCGCTGGGTCGCGCGCGTTCTCAGCCTCAAGGCGACCGTGCCTCATGTGGTGGTCGATCTGCCGCCCCAGATCGGCTCCGGTATCGCGTCCGCCCTGCTGATCGCCGATCTGTTCGCGATTCCAGTCACGCCATCGGGCGTCGATCTGCGCGCGACCGGCAAGGCGCTCGATCTGCTGCGGCGTGCGCGCGCGGTGCGTAACTCGTCTCGCCCCGCGTGCATGCTGATCCCGAGCCGCGTGGACCGGCGCACCGCGGTGGGCCGGCGCATCTACATGACCCTCGAGCGCTTCGGCCTGCGCGTCGGTCCGGCCATTCGCCAGCGTTCGGCGCACGTCGAGGCATTCGATGCCGGCGCGTGGATCGGCGCGCATGCGCCGGCCTCGCCCGCCTATCGCGAGATCCGCGTGCTCCGGGACCGGATTTTGGAGCTGCTCGACGAGACCGCGCGCTCGGGCCAGAACCTGCCGAGGGAGCTGCCATCGTTCGCGGTCGCCGGCGCGCCGTTCGGCCCCGGTGCGCTCGAGCCCCCGCCGGTCGGTACTCCCTTCAGCTGACAACTGGCAAAGTAGAGGCTGCCGGCCGGCGCCGCCCGGCATCCCGGCCCGCCATTCGCATCGCGCTTCCCAGCCGTCGTCGCGCTCGCATCTGTCCCATCGATCCATCGGCCATGGCTGCCGAGGTCGGATCCGACCGACGGTCTCCGACACGGCATCACTTGCAGCGGTAGCGGGCGCCATGATCATCGCGACCTATCGTCGGCAGGCGGTCTGATGGCGCTCCGCCACACGGGAAAATCTGAGCGACTATGCGGAGATAGCGGCGGGCCTAGCCTGCTCGATTATCTCGACGGAGGTCCCCAGGGTGGGTGCCTGCGGCGCATAGGCCGCGCAGCGAGAAGACCGTGCACCTTGACGACGACAGGAGCGCAAGCAAGATGCGTTCTGTCAGATGCGAGGGGGAGAAGGATGATGCGCACGGCGCTTGTACTTCCCGCAATCCTGCTTCCATTCCTGGCGTGGCCCGCTCTGGACGCCGCCGCCCAGCAAAAAGCGATGAGCGACGAAGAGTTGATCGCCAATGCCACGTCCGCCGCGCCCGCGGCGGTGGCCCAGCACGCCGCCGTCATGGCCATGGACGCCCAGGGCAACATGCGCACCCTGCGCGAGGGCACCAACAACTTCACCTGCATGCCCGACAATCCGCAGTCCCCGGGCAACGACCCGATGTGCCTGGACCAGAACGGCATGGAGTGGGCGCACGCCTGGATGACCAACACCGCGCCGCCCGCGGGCAAGGTCGGCTTCGGCTACATGCTCAAGGGCGGCTCGGACGCGAGCAACGAGGATCCCCACGCGACCGGCCCTGCGCCGGGCAAGGATTGGGTCGACACGGGCCCGCACGTCATGCTCTTCAATGTGGGCGCCATGGCGCAGGCTTATCCCTCGCAGAAGGACAATCCCGACACCTCGCAGCCCTACGTGATGTGGCCCGGCACCCCCTACGAGCACCTGATGGTCCCGGTCCGGTAGACGACAGGACGGCAACATCCCAGAGGCTCCGGCCGGCCAGCCTGGCGCATCAATCAGATTGGGCGCAGCGCGCCCCGCCTCGAGCGCGCTGGGGGGCGGGGCAGCGCTGGGGGGTTCTCGCCGTTCTCGCGGCGCCCCGGCGATAGGCTCGGCTCGGGGCGGCCTACCTCATTTCCCTGCCGCGGCGCTGCGCAGCGCGGCGCGCTCGTCCTTCAGCGCCTCCGCGATCAGGAACGCGAGCTCGAGGCTCTGCGAGGCGTTCAGGCGCGGATCGCAGTGCGTGTGGTAGCGGCGGGCGAGGGCCTCCTCGGTGATCGCCTGGGCGCCGCCGGTACACTCGGTGACCTCCTGACCGGTCATCTCCACGTGCACGCCGCCGGCATGGCTGCCTTCCGCCTTGTGCACCGCGAAGAAGCTGCGCACCTCGGCAAGGATCCGATCGAACGGCCGGGTCTTGTAGCCGCTGCTCGACTTGATCGTGTTGCCGTGCATCGGATCGCACGCCCAGACCACGTTGCGGCCCTCGCGCCGCACCGCCCGGATCAGCGCCGGCAACCGGCGCTCCACCTGGTCGTAGCCCATGCGCGCGATCACGGTGAGCTGCCCGGGCTCGTTCCCCGGATTGAGCGTGTCGCATAAGGCGAGCAGTTCGTCGGGCGTGATCTTCGGCCCCGCCTTGAGCCCGAGCGGATTTGCCAGACCCCGGCAGAACTCGACGTGCGCGCTCTCCGGCTGGCGCGTGCGCTCGCCCACCCAGAGCAGGTGCGCGCTGGTGTCGTACCACATGCCTGAGGTCGAATCGACCCGGGTCATCGCCTGCTCGAAACCGAGCAGCAGCGCTTCGTGGGACGTGTACAGCGTGGTGCGCTTGATCTCGGGCGTGCTGACATCGGTCACGCCGCAGGCTTCCATGAACGCCAGCGCCTCGGTGATCCGGTTCGCCATGTCGCGGTAGCGCTCGCCCTGCGGCGAACGCTCGACGAAGCCCAGCATCCAGCTGTGCACCCGCGTGAGCGAGGCGTAGCCCCCGTCGGTGAACGCGCGCAGGAGGTTGAGCGTCGCCGCAGCCTGGGCGTAGGCCTGGACCTGGCGCGCCGGGTCGGGCACGCGCGCCGCTTGGTCGAACTCAAGCGCGTTGACGATGTCGCCGCGATAGCTCGGCAGCTCGATCGCGCCCTGGCGCTCGGTCTGCGCCGAACGGGGCTTGGCGAACTGACCGGCCATGCGGCCGACCTTGACCACGGGCATCGCCGCGCCGAAGGTCAGGACGACGGCCATCTGCAGCAGGACGCGAAGCATGTCGCGGATGTTGTCTGGATGGAACTCGGCGAAGGATTCCGCGCAGTCGCCGCCCTGCAGCAGAAACGCCCGGCCCGCGCAGACGTCGGCGAGCTGCTTTTGCAGATTGCGCGCCTCGCCCGCGAACACCAGCGGCGGGTAGCGCGACAGCTGGGCCTCGACCCGGGCGAGCGCTTGGGCATCGGGATAGTCGGGCATCTGCGCGGCGCGCCGCGTGCGCCAGCTCGCCGGGGTCCAATCGGTGGCCATGAGGGTCCTCTGTTCTTTTTGCGTTACGATTCCGACGCATGATACATGGTGACGAACTCCTCGGCCGCGCTCGGATGCAGGCCGACGGTCTCGTCAAACTGGGCCTTGGTGGCGCCAGCGGTGAGCGCGATTGCGAGACCTTGAACGATCTCACCCGCGTCCTCGCCCACCATGTGGCACCCGAGCACGCGGTCGCTCGTCCGCTCCACCACGAGCTTCATCATGACCTTGACCTGCGCGCCCGTCAAAGTGTGCAGCAGCGGCCGAAAGCTCGTGCGGTAGACGACCACGTCGTGGCCGAGCTCGCGCGCCCGCTCCTCGGTCAGGCCGACCGCGCCGATTTCGGGGATCCCGAACACCGCGGTCGGGATCGTGGCGTAGTTGATCCGGTGCGGATTGTCGTTGAACAGGGTCTCGGCGATCACTCGGCCCTCGGCGATCGCGACCGGGGTCAGATCGAAGGTGCCGGAATCGAGCCCGGCGCCGGCATGATCGCTGCAGTCGCCAACCGCATAGATGCCGGGCACGCTGCTCTGATAGGCGGAATCGACGCAGACGGCGCCCGAGGCGTCCGTGCGCACGCGGAGCTGCTCGAGGCCGAGGCTGCGCGTGTTGGGGATCGCTTCCCGTCCGGTCGCGTACAGCACGGCATCTGCCGGGATCGGCCCAGCCGTGGTGTGCAGCATGAGCCGGCCACCGGCGCGTTCGAGGTGGTGCACCGTGGCGCTCGTGCGCAAATCCAGCCCGCGATGTCTCATCTCTTCGGTCGCGGCGGCGCGCACGTCGCGGTCGAACCCGCGCAGCGGCTCGGTGCGGCGGATGACCAGCGTGGTCTTGATGCCCAGCGCGTGGAAGATGGTCGCGAGCTCGACCCCGATGTAGCCGCCGCCGACCACGACCAGGTGACCAGGCCTGTCCTCCATGTGCTCGAGCGCGTCGTCCGAGGTGATGGCGAGCTCTTGTCCCGGCAGGTCGGGCAGGCTCGGGCGCGCGCCGACCGCGACTAATATGCGCTCGGCCGTGAAGGTCTCGCCGTCCACTTCGACCGCGCCCGGCCGGACGATCCGGCCGCAGCCCGGTAGGACGGTGACGCCGGCGTTGTCGAGCATGCGCAGGTAGACGCCGTTCAGGCGCGCGATCTCCGCGTTGCGCGCGGCGATCAGGGCGCGCCAGTCGAGCTCGACCGGGCCGGTCCGCCACCCATACCCGCGCGCCGCCTCGAAATGTCCGGCGAACAGCGCGCCGTAGCGCATCAGCTTCTTCGGAATGCAACCGCGGACCACGCAGGTGCCGCCGACCCGCGATGGTTCGCACAGGGCCACCTTGGCGCCATACGCGCCGGCCCGGCGCGCGCAGGCGACGCCGCCCGAGCCGCCGCCGATCACGAACAGGTCGAAATCCGCCAAGACCGCTGGTCCTCGTGGCGTTGCCCCTTCGGCAACACTGCCGGGCTTAGCCCCGCTGCTTGTGGAATTCAACCGGTTCGGATCACGGCCACGCCCGCTTGGCTGTCATCGCGTGGCAGCCGCTTGCTCATGTGCACGACGAAGCCGCCCCTGAACGGTTCTTCACGGTCGAGCGTGTAGCCGCGCCGGCAATAGATCGCGATGTTCGTTGCAAACCGCTTGTTGGTCCAGAGTCTGATTTCCGGCAGCCCGAGCGATGCCGCAAGATACTCCGCGTGACCCAACAGCAGCCGGCCGTAGCCGCGGCCCTGGAAAGCGGGCAAAACGGCCACGTTCTCGATCACAAGATGGTCGGCCTCGCACGCGGTTTCGATCAGCGCCGTGAGCTCGGCGTCGACGAACAGCAGATCGATCATGTGCTCGCGGACCGCCCGATCGTAGTCGGCCGTCATGGGGGTGGGCTCGCGCCCGATCAGTGGAACCCACTTGGCATACGCCGAGCGGGTCAGCTCGCGAATCGCAGCCGCATCGGATTGACAGGCTCGACGTATCTCCATGCCCTTTGAAGAGATCTCATCCATGACTCACTCCAATGTGCTTTGGACCAAGCGCGACGGGTCTTCAATCAGGCGCGCTCGGCCCGCAATGAGTTTACTCTTGATCTTCGTAGCAGATTGGCGCGTTGGGCGAAATGAGATTGCAGCCCTCAGCCGGACCTGGCCAATTCGACGATTGCTGACGTTTTCACCTCGACAGCACCGAGGGCTGCGTTCGAGAGCCATGCAGCCGAGGAGCGCCGCCACGAAGCAAATGGCCGGGCGCAGGGCCCGGCCATGACGCGGCCCGAAAGCTGGGGAGGAGCGCGACCCGGCGCTACTCGATGCCGCCGAGGTTGACGTATTTGATCTCGAGATATTCGTCGATGCCGTACTTCGAGCCCTCGCGGCCGATGCCCGAGTGCTTGAAGCCGCCAAAGGGCGCCACCTCGGTCGAGAAGATGCCCTCGTTCACGCTGACGATCCCGGCCTCGAGCGCCTCGGCCACCCGGAACACCCGGCCGACATCGCGCGCGAAGAAATAGCTCGCGAGCCCGTACTCTGTCTTGTTGGCGAGCCGGATCACCTCGGCCTCGTCCGCGAACCGGTAGAGCGGCGCGACCGGGCCGAACGTCTCCTCGCGCGTGATCACCATGTCCTCGGTGCACTCTGACAGCACGGTCGGCTCGTAAAACTGGCCGCCGAGCGCATGGCGCCTCCCGCCAGCCAGCACCTTCGCGCCCTTGCCGCGCGCGTCCTCGACATGGCGCTCGACCTTGTCGACCGCCGCGGGCTCGATCAACGGACCCTGCTCGACCCCGGCATCCAGCCCGGCGCCGACCTTCAGCTGCTTGACCGCCGTGGTGAACCTGGTGGCGAACGCGTCGTAGATCCCGTCCTGCACGTAGATGCGGTTGGTGCACACGCAGGTCTGGCCGCTGTTGCGGAACTTGCACGCGATCGCGCCCTTCACCGCGGCGTCGATCTCGGCGTCGTCGAAGATGATGAGCGGCGCATGGCCGCCGAGCTCCATGCTCACCTTCTTGACCGTGTCGGCGCACTGCTTGAGCAGGATCTTGCCGACCTCGGTCGAGCCGGTGAACGACAGCTTGCGCACCGCATCGTTGGCGGTGAGCTCGCCGCCGACCGTGCGCGCATCGCCCGTGACCACGTTGAACACGCCCGCGGGCATGCCGGCGCGCTCGGCCAGCTCGGCCAGAGCCAGCGCCGAGTACGGCGTGAAGCTCGCGGGCTTCGCCACCACCGTGCAGCCGGCCGCGAGCGCCGGCGCGCATTTGCGCGTGATCATCGCGTTCGGGAAGTTCCAGGGCGTGATCGCCGCGCATACGCCGACCGGCTGCTTGAGGACCATCAGCCGGCGGCTGTTCGCGATGGTCGGGATGATGTCGCCGTAAACGCGCTTGCCTTCCTCGGCGTACCACTCGACGAAGGCGGCGCCGTACGCGACCTCGCCCCGCGATTCGGTAAGCGGCTTACCCTGCTCGCGGGTCATGATCACCGCGAGGTCTTCCTGGTTCGCCATCATCAGATCGAACCATCGGCGCAGAATCTTGGCCCGCTCCTTGGCCGTGGTCCTGCTCCAGCTCTTGAACGCCCGATCCGCCGCCTCGATCGCGCGCCGGGTCTCGGCGACCCCCATCCGAGGCACGGTCCCGATCACCTCGCCGCTCGCCGGATCGTCGACCTTGATCGTGGCCCGGTCATCGGCGTCAACCCAGGTACCGTCGATGTAGCACTGCTCGCGGAACAGGCTCGGATCGGAGAGCTGAATGCGAAATTCCTTGAGCGCCGTCGCCATACTGGATCCCTCCGCTGTTCGATGCCATGCGCCGCACGAGACCGTGCTGCCGCCCTGATGCCGTCTAAAGTCGCTACGCGCATGCTAGCCCGTCCGCGGGCGGTTTGCGAGATGTCGCAGCACTTGCGCGCCGCTCCTGCAGCTCAGCACGTAACGCCGTGCGCGCGAGTGTCAACCCTGGGGTCGGCGCGCGCGCCTGGCGCAAAGAGCCGCAGCCCGGCTCAGGCCGGCAGTGGGGCGCGTTGAGGCGATGGAACGCGCCCATGACCTGCCCCGCTTGGCTCGTGCGGGACACCCGGCAGCTCGCTTGACCCCTTATGCCACGGCGGTCATCTGTTTCTTGCAGCAAGCGACGAGGGGGATGACCATGAACGATGCTCGGTGGCTCAACAATTGGGTCGCGCAGCAGGTCAAGGCGACGCCGGACGATGCCGAAATCAAGGCGCTGGTCAAGCAGGCAGAGCGAGCCGCCGCACGGGACGGCTTCTCCGTCGACGACGCGCTCCGGGAGGCGGGCTGCGACACGTTTCGCGCCTTCGTGCTCAAGACTCTAAAGAAGGGTGCCGGCCAGGCATGACCGCCAGCCGAGCGGCAACTCCCAGGAGATACGGGGTTCAGCGGCTCTGACGAAACTGCCATAGTATGCCCCTCGATCGACGAACCGCCGAGGGGTTAGCCATGAGCCGTCGCCAGACCCGTATCTGGTCCCCGCTCCTTGCCGGCGCTGCGATGGTGGGGCTCGCCCCGGCGCAGGCGTTCGCCGCGAACGCGACTCTCGCGCAGGGCAACGACCCTTACTTCAAGCAGGCGCAAACGGCGCTGCAGCGCATCCTGGCCGAGCAGCCAAACACCAACCGCGCCAAAAATGTGATCCTGATCGTCGGCGACGGCATGGGCTTCTCGACCGTGACCGCGACCCGGATATTCGAGGGCCAGGAGCGCGGCGTGGATGGCGAATCCAATGTCCTGGCCTGGGAGGCATTCCCGCACCTCGCCGCCTCGAAGACCTACTCGGCCAATGCGCAGGTAACCGATTCGGCGCCGAGCGCGGTCGCGATGACGACCGGGGTCAAGACGATCAACGACCTGATGGGTCTCGACCACACGGCTAGGCTCGACAGCTGCGAGGACCAGAAGACCAAGGCGGTGACCACGCTCTGGGAGATGGCCGAGAGCATCGGCATGTCGACCGGCGCGGTCACCACGGCGACGATCACCCACGCGACGCCGGGCGCGACCTACGCGCACATCGCCAACCGCGACTGGGAATCGGATGCCAAGATGCCGCCCGAGGCGCTCGAAGCGGGCTGCAAGGACATCGCGCGCCAGCTGGTCGACATCCCCTATGGCGACGGCTTCGAGGTCGCCATGGGCGGCGGCCGCGCCAACTTCCTGCCGGAGACCGCGGCCGATCCCGAATACGCGGACAAGACGGGCAAGCGCAAGGATGGCGCGGACCTGACCAAGGCCTGGCTGGATCGCTACGGCGATCGCGGCGCGTACGTCTGGAACCTCGAGCAGTTCGATCAGCTCGACCCGGCCAAAGTCGACCATGTGCTCGGGCTGTTCGAGATGTCGCACATGCAGTACGACCACGACCGGCCGCAGGACAAGGCCGGCGAGCCCTCGCTCGCGCAGATGGCCGAGAAGGCGATCGACATCCTGGCCAGGAACCCTGAGGGCTACGTGCTCATGATCGAGGGCGGCCGCATCGATCACGGCAGCCATGCCGGCAACGCGTTTCGCACTCTCACCGACGCCGTCGCCCTGAACGAGGCCGTGAAGACCGTACTGGCCAAGGTCGATCTGAACGAGACGCTCGTGGTGGTCACCGGCGACCACAGCCACACGCTCACGATCGCGGGCTATGCCAAGCGGGGCAATCCGATCCTCGGCATCTCGATCGATGTCAACGGCAAGCCGATCCTCGCTGCCGACGGCAAGCCCTACACCACGATCGGCTTCGCCAACGGTCCGGGCGCCTCGGACAAGCCCGAGGAGCGGCCCGAGATCACGATGGAGGAGGCGACCAGCCCCGACTTCAAGCAGCAGGCGCTGGTGCCGCTGCCGAGCGAAACGCACGGCGGCGAGGATCTAGGGATCTACGCGATCGGGCCGTGGTCGCACCTGTTCCAGGGCACGGTCGAGGAGAACTACACGTTCCACGTGCTCGACTTCGCCTCGAAGATCAGCGAGCGCGCGACCGCGGTTGCCTCCGAGACCAGAAAGACGGAGGCTGACTGAAGGTTTGCTTTGCTCCGGCGAGGCGGTGCGCTTCTTCCGGACCCTGCCGCCCCGCTGCTCCGATCATTCCGGATCGGCGAAGCCGCACCGGGAGCTGCGGAGCAGCTCCCGGGTCTGCCCAGCGGCACCTGGACCTGCGGAGCAGCGCCTCTAGATAGTGCAGGGGACGCGCCCCGATCTGTGGAGCATCCTCATGCCAAATAACCTGCGTGGTCGCCGCACCGCCGGAAACCTTCGTAGCCAGGCGATCGACCCGGCGACCTTGCCGGCGCGGCGCGGCTCGAGCTATCCCGAGCCGTTCCGCAACCAGGCCGAGGGGCGGATCAAGCGCGCGCTTGGCGACCCGGCCGGCCTGACCCAGTTCGGCGCCAACCTCGTCGACCTGCCGCCCGGCTGCTGGTCCTCGCAGCGCCACTGGCACAGTCACGAGGACGAGTTCGTCTATGTGCTTGAGGGCGAGCTGACCCTGGTGACCGATGCTGGCGAGCAGATCATGCGCGCGGGCATGGCCGCGGGCTTCCCCGCCGGCGAGCCCGACGGTCACCATTTGATCAACCGGTCCGACCGGCCGGCCGTCTACCTCGAGGTCGGGGCGCGGCGCGAGGACATCGACGAGGTCGATTATCCGGACATCGACATGGCGGTCCGCCAGGGCCCGGATGGCCAGCGCTACGTCAAGAAAGGCGGCGAGCCATACTGAGCGCCATTCCCGGCCGCGCGCCAGGTGCGCTACTCATAGGGTATCAGGAGGTCGTCGGACATCGGGAAGTGGCGCGCGTTGCGAGTGACCTGGTGCCGTGGACTTGTGCGTGCAGTCATATCAAAAAGGCCGCGAGCCTGCACACCGCCACACACCTGTTCTTTCACCCCATGGTCGGCATCTTGAACTCGGCGCCTGCGCGGATGCCGGTTGGCCAGCGCGACGTGACCGCCTTCTGCTTGGTGTAGAAGCGCACGCCTTCGGGGCCGTGCATGTGGTGGTCACCGAACAGCGAGCGCTTCCAGCCGCCGAAGCTGTGGAACGCCATCGGCACCGGGATCGGCACGTTGATCCCGACCATGCCCACGTTCACGTTGTGGGCGAAGGCCCGCGCGGCGTCGCCGTCCCGGGTGAAGATCGCGGTGCCGTTGCCGTACTCGTGCCTGTTGACCAGCTCGAGCGCGGCAGCGAAGTCCGGCGCGCGCACTACGGAGAGCACCGGGCCGAAGATCTCGTCCTGGTAGATCTTCATGCGCGGCTCGACCCGATCGAACAGGCAGCCGCCGAGATAGTAGCCGTTCTCGTAGCCCTGGAAGCCCTCGAGCGCGAAGTCGCGGCCGTCGACCACCAGCTCGGCCCCCTCCTCGACGCCGAGGTCGACGTACGAGCGGACCTTGTCGCGGTGCTGCGCCGTGACCAGCGGGCCCATCTCGACGCCCGGCTCCTGGCTCGGCCCGATCCTGAGCGCGCGCACCCGGGGCGCCAGGTCCTCGATCAGCCGATCGCCCGCCTTGCCCACCGCGATCGCGACCGAGATCGCCATGCAGCGCTCACCGGCCGAGCCGTAGGCGGAGCCGATCAGCGCGTCGGTCACCTGCTCGGGATCGGCATCGGGCAGCACCACCATGTGGTTTTTGGCGCCGCCGAGCGCCTGCACCCGCTTCCCCCGCCCGGTGCCGGTCTTGAACACGTACTCGGCGATCGGCGTCGAGCCGACGAAGCTGACCGCGGCGATGTCCGGGTGCCTCAGGATGGCGTCGACCGCCTCCTTGTCGCCGTTGACGACGTTGACCACGCCGTCGGGCACGCCCGCCTCCTTGGCGATCTCGGCGATGCGCACCGGGCACGACGGGTCCTTCTCGGAGGGCTTGAGCACGAAGGTGTTGCCGCAGGCGAGCGCCATCGGGAACATCCAAAGAGGGATCATCGCCGGGAAGTTGAACGGCGTGATGCCGGCGCACACGCCGAGCGGCTGGCGGAATGACAGGAGGTCGACATTGGTTCCGACGTTCTCGCTGAACTCGCCCTTGAGCAGCTGCGGGATGCCGCAGGCGAACTCGACCACTTCGATGCCGCGCACGACCTCGCCCTTGGCGTCGGCAAGCGTCTTGCCGTGCTCCGAGCTGACCAGATCGGCCAAGTCGTCCATGTGCTGCTCGAGCAGGTCCTTGAGCCGGAACATGATGCGCGCCCGACGCAGCGGGGTGACCGCCGCCCATTCGGGCAGGGCTTCGCGTGCCGCCTGCACAGCGGCGTCGACCTCGGCGGCGCTCGCGAACGCGACGCGTCCGGACTGCTCGCCGACCGAGGGATTGAAGATGTCGCCGTAGCGGCCGCTCGCGCCGGCCACGCGCCGGCCGCCGATCCAGTGCCCAACGTCCTTGCTCATGGTGCCCTCGCTGCGTTTGCGTGGTGCGCGCCCGCTTCGTTCGTCCCGGCCGATGCGCCCGGAGATACTCTTATGGACCGGGTCACGTCCAGGCGCCCATGGTGCCTCAGTGGGGCGGGGCGGGACAGCAAAAAGCGCGGCCGACGGGGCTGCGGGTGACCGCGCGGTGTGACCGGTGTGGCAAGGGCCCTGACCTAACGCAAGGCGCGCCGGCGCGGCCGATCGGCACTGGGTCGCAGGGCGCGCTGGGCGGACGCGGCGCGGTCGAGCTTGCCGGAGCAGCGGCCCGGAGCTACCACCTAGGCAACGGAACCGGAGGAACGCCGATGCGCATCTCGCGGCGCCTGTTCACCAGCTCTGCGCTCGGGTCGGCGGCTGTCGCGGCGGCGCGGTGGTTAAAGCCGGCGTGGGCCGAGGCCGAGGTCGAGGACGTCCGCGACCTCAAGCCCGGGCAGTTCGTGTGGTATCCCGAGCGCGCCGAGGCAGGCCCGGTCGCGATCGTGGTCTCGCTGCCGGATCAGCTGGTCTACGTCTATCGCGACGGCATCCGGATCGGCGTCTCGACCTGCGCCACCGGCCGCCCCGGCCACGCCACGCCGACCGGCGTGTTCACGATCCTGCAGAAGGACAAAACGCACCATTCGAGCCGGTACAACGACGCGTCGATGCCGTTCACGGAGCGGCTCACCTGGTCGGGGGTCGCGCTGCACGCCGGCAATCTGCCGGGCTACCCGGACTCCCACGGCTGCGTGCACCTGCCGCTCGCCTTCTCTAAGCTGCTCTTTGCCGTGACCCAGCTCGGCACGCCGGTGATCATCGCCGATGCTGCGACCGCACCCGCGGAGGTGCTGCACCCCGGCCTCCTGTGGAACGCGGCAATCGAGCAGGACGTGCAGAGCGCCCGGCCGGGCGCCGCGAGCCCGCCGCCGGCCGGGCCGATCAGCATCCTGATCAGCGGCGCGAGCCAGGGGCTGTACGCGCTGCAGAACGGCATCGAAGTGGTCACCTCGCCGGTCACGATCGCCGATCCGGCCGAACCGCTTGGCACTCACGTCTTCGTTCTCGCCGGTCAGAGCAACGGGCAGGAGCGCTGGCACGTGGTGAGCGTCGGCAAAGAGGTCGCAGCGGACGGCAAGAATGGCAACGCGGCAACGGATGCCCTGAAGCGGGTGCAGATTCCGACCCAGGCCTCGGGCGCCCTGCAACCGCTGCTCCATCCGGGCGCGACCATGATGCTCACGGACCTGCCGGCGACGGCGGACACGCGCTCGAGCAAGGATTTCGTGATCCTCGCCCAAGCTCAAAGCTGATCCAATGCCCGACGTCGTAGCCCGGGACGCCCGCTACTGCGCATGTAGGCCGTCTCCATCCGCGCGGCGCCGTTCCCGATCAGAGCCGATCAGCTTTCAACCGCCGGTCAGGTTTCGCAGACGTCGACCCAACGCGAAGGCATGCGCAGGCGCGCAATCCGCCGCACCGCGGTCGAGCGCCCTGGACGAAGCGGAATCCCACGGTCTATTGGTCCAGGTCGGGCGCTGACAGAGACAGCCAGCGGAGACGTCTCATTGCTTTTCTGGAAATACAGCTCATCTTCGCTAATGTCGAGCGAACTACAGCGACGAGCTGATGACTGAGGAAGAACAGCAGGAACCTGCCTCCGAGGCGCCGATCATGGATCGGGCGGGGGCCTCGGAGTTCGAACGCGACGGAGCCTGGCTCGCCGGGATCGTGGACTTCTCGTCCGATGCGATCCTCAGCAAGAAGCTCGACGGGACAATCACCAGCTGGAACGCCGCCGCCGAACGGATGTACGGCTACCCCGCCGCCGAGGTGATCGGGCGCTCGATCGAGCTGCTCGTGCCCGAGGACCGGCGCGAGGAGCTGCGCACCATGGACGAGCGGCTGGCGCGCGGCGAGCGCGTGCCGCCGCTGGAGACGAAGCGCCTGACCCGGGACGGGCGGCGGATCGACGTCGCGCTGACCATGTCGCCGATCATCGACCATACGGGTGCGGTGGTCGGCGCGTCGGGCATCGGCCGCGACGTCTCCGAGCGGCGGCTTGCCGATGAAACGTTGCGGCGCAGCGAAGCAGAGCTCAAGGATTTCGTGGAGAAGGCCGTGATCGGCCTGCACTGGGTCGATGCCGACGGCATCATTCTCTGGGCGAATCAGGCCGAGCTCGACCTGCTCGGCTACCGGCGCGACGAATACCTCGGCCGGCACATCGCCGAATTCCATGTCGATCCGGCGACGATCGAAGACATTCTCGAACGGCTGAGCCGCAACGAGCAGGTGCCGAATTATGAAGCTCGTCTGCGCTGCAAGGACGGCTCGATCAGGCATGTCCTGATCAGCTCTAACGTTTACTTCGCGGACCAGAAGTTCATCCATACGCGCTGCTTCACGAACGACATCACCGAGCGCAAGCAGGCCGAGATCGTGATCGGCGGGCAGAAGCGAGCGCTCGAGCTGATCGCGGAGGGCGCCCCACTCGCCGCCGTGCTCGATTCGCTGGCGCGCACCGTCGAGGAGCGCTCGGTATACAACGCCCTCGCCTCGATCCTGCTGCTCGACGACGACGGTTTGCACCTCTGCCACGGCGCCGCCCCGAGCCTGCCCGACAGTTTCAATCGGGCGATCGACGGACTTGCGGTCGGCGCTGCCGCCGGCGCGTGTGCGATCACCGCGCAGGGCCGCAAGGCGGTGGTCGTGACCGACATCGTGACCGATGCTAACTGGCAGGGGCATCGCGGGCTGGCGCGCCGGCACCGCTTGCGGGCGTGCTGGTCGGCACCGATCCTGGCGAAGGACGACCGTGTTCTCGGCGTCTTTGCGATCTACCACCGACAGTCGCGCGCGCCGGACGCGGGGGATCTGCAGGTGATGGAGGTGCTCAGCCGGACCGCGGCCATTGCGATCGAGGCCAAGCGGGCGGAGCGCCAGGAGCGCCTTCTGGTCGAGGAGCTGAGCCATCGGGTCAAGAATACGCTCGCGACAGCTCAATCGCTGGCCACGCACACGCTCGGCAAGAACGCCTCGCCCCAGCATTTCGCGGCCGCGTTCAGCGGTAGGCTGGCTGCGCTTGCCAAGGCGCATACGCTGCTCGCGAACCACGGCGGCACGAGGGCGGGGCTGCACGAACTGATCCGCGAACAGCTGGCGGCGTATCATCCGGCGGATGAGGCGATTGTGACCATCCAGGGCGACGACATGTCCCTCGAGCCCAGCGTCGCGCTCGCTCTCGGCCTCACGCTGCACGAACTGGCGACGAATGCCGCCAAGCATGGCGCACTGGCCAGTCCTTCGGGCAGCATCGAGATCGGCGCGCAGGTGGGGGCGGGGTCGCGGGGGCGTCGACTGACCCTGACCTGGCGTGAGCGCGGCGGTCCGCCGATCGGGGCGCCGCCGCGGCGGGGCTTCGGCCTGATGCTGATCGAGCGGGGGCTGTCCTACCAGCTTGAGGGCAGCGTCGCGCTGGATTTCCGTCGGGCCGGCCTGCATTGCACCATCCACCTGCCGGTCGCCGGTCGGGCAGTGCGCGCTGGCGCCGGCGCCTGGCGGGGAGAGCGCCGCGTTGCCGGTCAGACGCGCTGATCTGCGCGGCCTGCGCATTCTCGTCGTCGAGGACGAGTTCCTGGTGTCCCTGGACCTCGACGCGATGCTGCGGGAGCTCGGCGGCGAGGTGATTGGGCCCTTCGCCGGCCTGGAGCGGGCGACGGCCGTCGCGCGCGCGGAGGCGCTGCACGTCGCGCTGCTCGACGTCAACGTGGGCGGCCAGCTGGTCACCCCGGTCGCCGACGCGCTCGCCGAACGGACCATCCCGTTCGCGTTCTGCACGGGCTATGCCGCGGCGAGCCTGCCCGCGCAACATGCCGCAGCTCCGATTGTGATGAAGCCCTGCCAGCCGCAGCAGCTGAAGGAGGCGCTCTTGAGCGCGCTGCAGGGCGGCGCTCCGTCGCGTCCGCCGTCCGGCAAGAAGGCGAGGGGGCGCCTCGCCTAGGTCTGACGCGGGTCGAGCACGTCGCGCAGGCCATCGCCTAGAAGATTGAAGCCGAGCGACACGATCAGGATCGCGATCCCGGGCATCGTCGCGACCCACCACTGCTCGAGCAGGTATTGCCGGCCGCTCGAGATCATCGCGCCCCACTCGGGCAGCGGCGGCTGGGCGCCGAGGCCGAGAAAGCCGAGGCCGGCGGCGGTCAGGATGATGCCCGCCATGTCGAGCGTGAGGCGCACGATGAGCGACGAGGTGCACAGCGGCACGATGTGCCCCCAGATGATCCGCGCGCTCGAGGCGCCCTGGAGCCGGATGGCCGCGATGAAGTCGGAGTTGCGCACCGTGATGGTCTCGGCGCGCGCGATGCGCGCGTAGGGCGGCCACGCCGTGATCGCGATCGCGATGATGGCGTTCTCGATGCCGGGGCCGAGCGCCGCGACGAACGCGAGGGCAAGGATCAGGCGCGGAAAGGCGAGGAACACATCGGTGATGCGCATCAGCACGGTGTCGAGCCAGCCGCCAAGGTAGCCGGCGACCGTGCCGACCAGCAGGCCGACGGGGCCGACCAGCAGCACCACAAGCCCGACGATGTAGAGCGTGAGCCGCGAACCATGGATGACGCGCGAGTAGATGTCCCGGCCCAGCTCGTCGGTGCCGAGCCAGTGCGCGGCAGACGGCGGCTGCAGCCGGTCGGCGAGCACCTGCTGGGTCGGCGAGTAAGTGGCGAGCAGCGGCGCGAGCGCGGCGACCGCGAGCAGCGCGAGCACGATCGTGAGGCCGATCATGGCGAGAGGATTGCGCGCGAAGATCAGCCACGACAGATAGGCCCGACCGAGCCGCGCCTGCAGCGCCGAGGCCGGCGTATCGCTGAGCAGCCAGGCCCGCCACGGCGGCTGGCCCGAGGGCAAAGCGACGCTCATCAGTCCGCCGCCGCGCCCTCCAGCCCGACGCGCCGGCCCTCGCGCGGCTGGCGCAGCAGGGCGAGACGCCGGCACGCCACATAGAACACCGGCGTGAAGATCAGGCCGAAGAAGGTCACGCCGAGCATGCCGAAGAACACCGCGGTTCCGAGCGACTGGCGCATCTCGGCGCCGGCGCCGGTCGCCAGCATCAGCGGCACCACGCCGAGGATGAACGCGAACGAGGTCATCAGGATCGGGCGCAGCCTGGTCCGTGCGGCTTCGGTCGCGGCCGCGAAGCGGTCGAGCCCGTGCTCCTCGCCCTGTCGCGCAAACTCGACGATAAGAATCGCGTTCTTCGCGGCGAGCCCGACCAGCACGACAAAGCCGATCTGGGCGAGGATGTTGACGTCCATGCCGCGCAGCAACAACCCGCTGACCGCGGCCAGCAGGCACATCGGTACGATCAGGATCACGGCCAGCGGCAGAAGCCAGCTTTCGTACTGCGCCGCGAGCAGAAGGAACACGAACACCACCGAGGCGATGAACACCAGGAGCCCGCCACCCGCCAGCTTCTCCTGCAGCGCGAGCTCGGTCCACTCGTAGCCGAAGCCGTAAGGCAGCACCTGCGCGGCCAAGTCCTCCATCTTGGCGAGCGCGGTGCCGGTAGAGGTGCCGGATGCAGCGCTGCCCTGGACCTCGGCCGCCGGATAGAGATTGTAGCGTGGCACCCGATAGGGTCCGCTGATGTCGCGGAAGGTCGCGACCGAGCCGAGCGGCACCATCGCGCCCTGGTTGCTGCGCGTCTTCAGCCTGGTGACCTCGCGCAGGTCCGTGCGGAACGGCGCATCGGCCTGGGCCGTGACCCGGAACGTCCGCCCGAACAGGTTGAAGTCGTTGACGTAGATCGAGCCGATATAGACCTCGAGCGCTTCGAATACCTGCTCCGGCGTGACCCCGAGCATCTCGGCTTTCACCCGGTCGATGTCGGCGTAGATCTTGGGCGTGCGGGTGTTGAACAGCGAGAATACGTTGAGCAGGCCCGGCGTCTGATTGGCGGCGGCGACCAGCGCCTGGGTCGCCGCCTCAAGCGCCTGGAGCCCGCGGCCGCGCCGGTCCTGAACCATCATCTTGAAGCCGCCGGCGGTGCCGATGCCGCGCACCGGCGGCGGCGCGATCACGACGATGAAGGCTTCCTGGATGGTCGACAGCTTGGCGTTCAGGTCGGCGAGGATGACGCTCGCGCTCCGGCCGGACGCGGCGCGATCTTCGAAGGGCGCAAGCGGCGAGAAGATTGCGCCGGCGTTCGGAGCATTTGTGAACGTTGCGCCGTCGAACCCTGCGAACGACGCCGTGGCGACGACGCCCTCGGTGTCCAGAATGATCTCCGTGGCGCGCCGCACGACCGCGTCGGTGCGGGCGAGCGAGGACCCGGGCGGCAGCTGGATCACCGTGATCAGGTAGCCGATGTCCTGCGGCGGGATGAAGCCCGTGGGCGCGCGCTCGAACTGCCAGCCGGTCAGCGCGATCAGGCCGGCGTAAACCACGAGCACGACCGCGGTCAGCCGGACCAGCCGTCGGGTCACGCTGCCGTAGCCGCGCGCCAGTCGGTCGAACAGCCAGTTGAAGCCGGCAAAGAAGCCGTGCACCGGGCGGAGCAGCAGCGGTCGCGATTTCGTCTCGGCCTGCGGCGGCTTGAGCAGCAGCGCGCACAGCGCCGGGCTGAGCGTCAGCGAGACAATGAGGGAGATGCCGGTGGCCGCTGCGATGGTGATCGCGAATTGCCGGAAGAACTGGCCCGAGATGCCGCTGATGAAGGCGGCCGGAATGAACACCGCCCCCAGCACGAGGGCGATCGCGACCAGGGCGTTGCCGACCTCGTCGATCGTGCGGTGCGCCGCGTCCTTGGGGCTCATGCCCTGCTCGAGGTTGCGTTGGACGTTCTCGACCACCACGATCGCATCGTCGACCACGATGCCGATCGCCAGGACAAGGCCGAACAGGGACAGGTTGTTGAGCGAGAAGCCGAACGCCGCCATCACTGCGAAAGTGCCGATCAGCGAGATCGGGATGGCGACGATCGGGATGATCGAGGCGCGCCAGGTCTGCAGGAACAGGATCACCACGAGGACGACCAGAATCATTGCCTCGTAGATCGTGTCGATCACCGCCTGGACCGACTCGGCGATGAACTCGGTCGGGTTGTATTTCACGTCGTAGCGCAGACCCGAAGGGAAGCTCTGCGCCAGCTCGGCCATGGTCGCGAGCAGCCGGCCGGCGGTCGCGAGCGCGTTCGAGCCCGGCTGCTGGAAGATCAGGAGCGGCACCGCCGGTTGCCGGTCGAGATAACCGTTGGCGGTGTAGTCCTGGGCGCCGAGCTCGACCCTGGCGATGTCGCGGACACGCGTGACCCGGCCGCCGGGCTCGGTCTTGACCACGATATTCTCGAATTCCTTGGCGTCCTTGAGGCGGCCGAGGGTCTCGACGTTGAGCTGGAAGGCGCCCTGGTCGGGCACGGGCGGCTGGTTCAGCACGCCCGAGGCGACCTGCACGTTCTGGCCGCGCAGTGCCTGAACCACGTCGCCCGCGGTGAGGTTGCGCGCCGCCACCTTGTCGGGGTCGAGCCAGATACGCATCGAATAGTTGCGCGAGCCGAAGACGCGCACATCGCCGACGCCATCGAGCCGGGCCAGTACGTCCCGGATCTGCAGCGTCGCGTAGTTTGAGATGTACAGCTGGTCGCGGGAGTTGTCGGGCGAGCTGAGGTGGATCACCATCAGCAGATCGGGCGAGTTCTTGCGTACCGTGACGCCGATCTGGCGCACCTCCTCGGGCAGGCGCGGCTCGGCGATCTCAACCCGGTTCTGGACCAGGACCTGGGCGATGTCGAGATCGGTGCCCAGCGCGAACGTCACCGACAGCGACAGCTGGCCGTCGGCGGTCGCCTGGCTGACCATGTAGAGCATGCCCTCGACGCCGTTGATCTCCTGCTCGAGCGGGGTCGAGACGGTATCGCTCACGACCTCGGCCGAGGCGCCGGGGTAGCTCGCGGTCACCTGGATGGTTGGCGGTGCGATCTCCGGGTACTGGGCGACCGGCAGGCTCAGGTAGGCGGTGGCGCCGAGCAGGATGATCAGGATCGAGACGACGGACGCGAAGATCGGCCGGTCGACGAAGAAGTGCCCGAAGCGCATGACCGCGGCTCCGGCCGCTCAGCCTTCGGATACCGCGGGCGGCGACGGCAGCTCGATCTGGCCCTCCTTGGGCGTCACCTGCATGCCCGGGCGCACCCGCATCAGGCCGTTGATCACGATTCGATCGTCCGGCTTGAGGCCGCGCCGCACGATGCGCAGGCCGAGCTCCGTCGGTCCCGGGCGAATCACGCGCGGCTCGATCTTGTTGTCCGCGGTCACAGTCATGACCAGCTTTTGCGCCTGATCGGTGACGATCGCCTCGTCGGGGATCAGTATCGCCGGGTATTCTGGCGAGCCGGGGATGCGGATCGTGCCGAACTGGCCGGGTTGGATCAGGAAGTCTGGGTTGAGGAACTCGGCGCGCGCGCGCACGGTGCCCGCGGCCTCATCGACGACGTTGTCGACGAAGTTCATCTGCCCTTGCCGATGCCAGTTTTCCTCGTCGACCAGCTTGACATTGACGATGGTCGAGCGATCGCGGGTCGAGGGTAGCTTGCCCGCCAGCACGGCGCGCTGATAGGCGAGGAAGTCGGCCTCGCTCATGTCGAAGACGAAATAGATCGGGCTCTGCGACACGATCGTGGTGAGCACCGTCGTTTCGGTGACCAGATTGCCGATGTCGACCCGGCGGTCGGAGATCCGCCCGCCGACCGGGGCCGAGATCTGCGTGTAGTCGAGGTTCAGTCTGGCCTGCTCCACGGCGGCCTGCGCGGCTCCGAGGCTCGCCTCGGCGGCCTGGCGCTCCTGCAGCCGCTGGTCGTAGTTCGTCTGGGCAAAGGCCGGACTGCCGACCAGCGCGGCGACGCGCTCGAACTGCAGCTTGGCGAGCTCGAGCTGCGCCCGGGCGCTCGCGAGGTCGGCCTGGGCGTGCGCCAGCGCCGCCTCGAACGGGCGCGGATCGATCAGAAACAGGTTCTGGCCTTTCTCGACCATCTGTCCGTCCTCAAAGTCAATGGTGGCGAGGTAGCCGGACACTCGGGCTCGGACGTCGACCAGCTGTTCCGCCTCGAACCGTCCGGTAAACTCGGTCCATTCGACCAGCTTCTGGACGCGTGGCTTGGCGACGGTGACCTCGGGCGGCGGCGGCGCCGCGGTGGCCCCGCCCTGACCATTCGAGCCGTCGCACGCCGCAAGCGCCAGCGCCCCTGCGACAACCAGAGCCTGCAGCCCTGCCGCTCGCGGGTTGTTGCGCACGGCATCCTCCATGGCGTCCCTCCTGATGACCGGCGCGCTGACGGGGCCTACCGTTGCGTCCTGCCCGGGCGCGGCGTGCACGACGCCACCGGCTGTCGGGCGCTGCCGTTGCCGGACCAATTGGGCGTACATGGCCGCTCGGTCAACAAACATGGCCGGCAATGCATGGGTGCCAGGTCTCAAGGCAACGCTTCGATCACCTCCCGAGTCTCCGGCGACGGCACCACCGGGACGATCTCGAACTCGACCAGATCGCTCCAGAACGCGACCCATTGTTGCAGCAGGCGCGCGTCGGCGCATTCCATCAGCTGGAAGCAGCGGTCGAAATTGGCCTCGACCCAGCTGTCGACGTAGCGCAGCCCGTCGGGCGCGCCGCGCCCCTGCTCGCGCAGCCGGCAATAAACCGCCTTGGCGTTGCGGTCCTTGAACCGCTCGATCACCATGAACAGCATCGCGCGCCCCGCCCGTCCCTTTGGCGCGATCCTGCCGGATTTGGTGCGCGAAGTCATCGGCGGAAGACATCCCATTCAGCCGGCTTTTACCCGCACCGAGCACAATGGGGTGACGATGTGGTCGAGGCTGCATCGTACTTCGGGCTTCGCTCGACCCCGAAGCCGAAAGCTGGCGCGCCGGATCGGTCGCACCAGTCGCGCTCGATCCGCGCCGCCGCCACAGCTTCGGGCCCCTGCGGAACCCCCCGATGGCGGGCCGGTCTCAGCCGAGGCCGGCCCTTCATCGCGGCAGGGGTTGCGCGTTTCAGTTGCAGGCAATTCATTGGCGCGCATCATCGGCCATGCGATCCCCGCCGCGCGGACGGATCGCCACCAGAGCGCCCTGGCAAAGCTTCAAACGGGAGGTTTCTCATGGGCATTTTTTCGACGAGAAAGAGCTGGCGCGGATCCAGGGGGCGGAAAGCACGGCATTTCCGACCCCGGTGCCACCAAGCGGCTGTTCGCCCACAGCGTGGTGACGCCCGGCCAGGACAACTGGATGGACATGGTCGAGCACGCCATCGCCGACCTCAAGCCGGATACCTGGAAGGGCTACACCATTGGCGACCCGCTCGGGCCGTCGCGCTTCCCCTGGCGGCTCGACGGCGAGGCGCTCGTCTATCCGTCTATGAGCGCATCGTCGCCGCTGGCATCACCACGGTCTGCATCCACAAAGGGCTTCTGCCGGCGAATTACGAAGAGGCGTTCCCGACACTTGGGCGTACACCACGGTCGATGACGTGCCGAAAGCCGCCAAGGACTGGCCGCAGATCACCTTCGTCATGTATCACTCCGCGCTGCGCCCCTTCCTCGAGCTGCCGGAGCCGAGCTCGCCCACTTCGAGCAGACTGGCGAGATCCGCTGGGCGAGCGATCTCGCGGGCATCCCAGAGGATGCACGGCGTGACGAACGTGTTCGCGGAGATCGGCACCGCGTTCGCCAACTCGGCGGTGGCGGATCCGCGCTTTTGCGCCGCCTTCATGGGCACCCTGATCAAGGGCATGGGGGCCGATCACGTGCTGTGGAGTACGCATTCGGTGTGGTACGGCTCGCCGCAATGGCAGATCGACGCGATGCGCCGGCTCGAGATTCCCGAAGGTAAGCAGCAAAAGCATGGCTTCCGGCCACTCGGGGCGGCGAACGGCCTGCCCAAGAACGCGATTTTCGGCCTGAATGCCGCGCGCCTGTACAACGTGCCGCTGACTATGGACAAGGCGGCGATCGATCTGGACAAGGCGGCGATCACCGCCGACCAGATCCAGAAAATGCGCGCCGAATACCAGGCCGAGGGCGGCCACCGCATCAATCTCGCCTACGGCTAGTCGCCAGGGCCGCGGCGTGGTCCTTGACCGACCGGGCGCCGGCCATGCGCCGGCCTCCGCGTTGGCGGGCGGCTCGCGCACAAGCCGGCAGCCGACCGCGTCTAAGCAGTTGCGGTTCAGCCCAAGTCCGCCAATATTGGGAGCAACCTACTCCGAAGGATTCCTGCGGATGCGCCAGGAAGTGTTGTGGACACTGGTGCTGCTCGGCCTACCGCAGGCGGCCACCGCCGAAGACGCCACGGCCGGTCCTCCGGTTTTGCCTGCTGAGCCGGCGGTCGAGCGCGCCGGGCCGCCCGTGAAGAGTGTCTTGCCGGGCCTGGATCTGCGCATCGATGACCCGCTGAGCGCGGCCGTCCCGCCGGTCGTGCCGGGCGGGGCGCTCGACCTGAAGCAACCCGAGACGCCAGGGGATGCGATCGCCTCTGACCTCGACCCGGCGAGCAATCCCACCCAGCTGCCGGCCTCGGCATATCTGCCGGACGGCCCGCGCGTCGGCGAAGGTGTGGCGCGTCGTGATGCCGAGCCCTCGGTTGCCGATCGCGGGCTGTCGTTCGGGTTCGAGGTCAAGCCCAGGAGCTCGATTGGCGCACTGGCGCGCCAGCACGAAGCCGAGGACCCGGGCCTTGGCGGCCAGCTCGAGCGACTGATCGAGCGACCCTCGTTCGGCCTGCGCGGCCGCTACCGCTTCTGAGACTGAAGGCGAACGCCTCCGGGCGGACGCACGCTCTGCGGTCGCCGGTCAGGGGATCCCCGGACAAGATCCCGCTGGACCGGGCCGGCACGCAGAGCTACCGGGATGCCGCTCGCCTGGCATCTGCCACGAGCGCCTCGTCGATTTCGCGCGCCCGGACCGCGGCCGGTCGCGTACCGAGCTGCGCGAAATAGCGCTCGAACGCCGGGCGCTTCTCGATCGTGCCGAACTCCATCCCCCAGCCGATGTGCGAGCCGACATAGACGTCGGCCGCCGTGAACCGGTCGCCGACCAGATACTCGTGCCCGGACACCGCCGCCTCGAGCACCGCGAGCACGTCGTCGAGGCTGCCATAGCCCGCCATGGCCTTGCGCTCGGCCGGCAGTTCGAAACCGAACGCCTTGTTGGTCGCGGCCGCTTCGAGCGGACCGGCGGCGAAGAACAGCCAGCGATAGTACGGCCCGCGCAGCCGATCGCCCGACCGCGGCGCGAGCCCGGCCTCGGGGAACGCATCGGCCAGATAGGCGCAGATCGCGGCAGTCTCCGTCACGACCGTGTCGCCGTGGCGCAGCGCCGGAACCTTGCCCATGGGGTTGATGCGGAGGTAGTCGGGCGACTTCATAGTCGTGCCGTATTCGAGCAGCTCGGTGCGGTACGGTCGCCCAACCTCCTCGAGCATCCAGCGCACGACCCGCCCGCGCGACATCGGGTTGGTGTAGAAGACCAGCTCGTCCGCCATCTCAGTCACCATTCTCCTCCCGTCCCGCCGCCGTCCAGCTCTTTAATCTGAGGCGGAGGCGTCCTCCGCCAAGGGTCAGCAGGCGGGCACGCGTCAACCGCAGTGTTCTCGAGCACAAGCTCCGCCCGCCGACATTTTCTTGGCGGGATGAGCCCGTAGCGGGTCCTTGGCGGGATGAGCCCGTAGCGGGTCCTTGGCGGGATGAGCCCGTAGGGGCGTCGCGTGGGCCTGTTAGTCTGTCGGTGTTGGAGCGGTTCAGCCCCAGACTCAGCTGGTCCCCGCGCATGAGCGACGATCCCATCGGCCTTATCGGGCTTGGCCTCGTCGGCAAGGCGCTGGCGGGGCGGCTGACCGCGGCCGGTCACCGCGTGGTCGGTCGCGATCCGGATCGACAGGCCGGCGAGGCGGCTCGGGCACTGGGCGTCGAGGTCGTCGATGCGGCTTCGTCCGTCGCCGAGCGCTGCCATGTGGTCTTCCTGAGCCTACCTGATTCCGCAGCCGTCGACCAGGTATTGTGGGGACGTTCGGGCCTGAGCGGATCCTGCCCGCCCGGCGCGGTGGTGATCGATACCACGACTGCCGATCCCAAGGAGACGGTGCGTCGTTGCCACCGACTTGCCGACCAAGAAGTCCGCTTCGTCGATTGTCCTCTGGTCGGCTCGAGCCAGGAAATCGGCGAGGGACGGGGTGTTGCGATCGTCGGCGACCGCGAGCAGGCGGCAGACTACGCACCGCTCCTGCGCGCCTTCGCCAAGCAGGTGTTCTTTCTCGGCGCGATCGGTCGCGGTCACACGGCCAAGCTCGTCGTCAATCTGGTGCTCGGCCTCAATCGCATCGTGCTGTCGGAAGGACTGGGTCTCGCCCACCGGAGCGATCTGGACCTGGCGCAGACGCTCGAGATCCTGAAGGCAAGCGCGGCCTACTCCGAGGTCATGGACACGCAAGGAGAGGTCATGCTGTCCCAGGACTTCAGTCGTCCGGTCGCACGGTTGGCACAGCACGCCAAGGACGTCGGCCTCATCCTCGAGCTCGCAGCAGAAAAGGGCGCGCGCGTCCCCCTGTCGGCATTGCACAAGTCCCTCTTACAGGAAGCCATTGCGGCCGATTGGGGCGCTCTGGACAATTCCGCGGTATTCAGTCTGTTCGTACCACCTTAAGGCGGGGTAGCGGGCGCGCTTGGCGAGTGCGTCCGGGTAGCATCGCATCGCCCGGCGAAGGTCGCCTTCGGACTCGATCCGGATTTCGCGTCCTACGTGGCAGCTGGCCCAGAGCGCCGCCGACAATCCGAACACGAGCCAGGCAAAGTCGGCGTCGGGGCGCAATGCGGGCGGCTTGCAATGCCAGCACCAGGATTGGCGGACGATGTCTTGGTGCCGACTGGCCGTGCCCCAGGGGGCAAGCGTCTCGCCGTCAAGGACGATGCGCTCGCCCAAGCCGTCGTAGATCGCCTCGATGTAGAAATCGCGGCCACCCGCGACGCCGTCGACGCGGAAGCGCTTGAATGGGCCCGCGCCCCTGCGCTTGAAGTCGGTATGGATGCCGATCGTCAAACCATCGACGCGGAGTTCACCCGCTATCTTGCCGTCGACGACGCCATACCGGTAGTCCTCGGGATTCGGCGGATCGTATGGCGCGGACAGAGCTGCGACCGTCATGCCACACGGGAAAGCTTGCTCGAACGAGGAAGACCGATCCAGAACAAACAGCAGCAGCGCCAGACAGTGTGCCGACTCTTGATATTGAATTGGCACCATGATCTTGCGGTTCCTCAGGTTCCGCGTGTCCTCCCGATCTTTGGTGCGTTCGCAGTGGATACGGGTAATGCCGAAATCGGAATACTTCTTCAGGCGGGCAAGAATGGCGCGGATCTGAAAGGTGCGCGGATTGAAAACTTCGACAAAGTCGAAGAGGACGGTCCCATGACTGGCTCGGGCGGCAGTTCTGAGGCGGCAGCAGTCGTCGGGGTGTGCCGGATGCGCCATCGGTTTCTCGATGTTCACATGCCGTCCGCGATCGAGCAGGCGATAGACTCCCTCGCGCACCTCGGGATGGGTCGCGATGTGGAAAAGAGCGGCATCAAGCTCGTAGAACTGCTCTTCGCAGGCGATCATCTGGAGACGATCGGAGTAGCTGAAGTTCGCCGGCCGGGGCCCCGGATCGAAGCCATAGATTTTCGGGACGCCGAGTTCGAGGGCGGCATTGTAGATCAGTTGCCCGATGTAGCCGTGAATTCCGGCGATAGCCAAGGAGGAAGGCACCACCTCGGTCGTGTCAAGTTCGGCAGACCTGCTCAGCGCTGCTGTTGCGGAGCGGTATTGCAACCGCTCAGGCCTGGCGATCGGTCCGCGGACGTTTGTGTCAAAGCTGACGAAAGTCGAGGGGCGATTGACGACTCGTTCCCTCATATGGGCGGCTCCCCGGCGGCAGGTCCCGTGGCGCGGACCAGCCGGTTGGCGCCGGCTTGGTTCCGCTTCTGCTGCGGGGATATTTCCCCATGGGTTGGCGCTTCGTCTGTGAAGTCGATCACACCGGACGGTGTCTGAGTCTGGCGGCGACCGCAGATCGCGAGGCCGTGATCCGGCGTCACCTCCCAGCCCCGTGCCTAAAAGGTCGCGACGCGGCCCCTGGCATCAGCAGCCAGCGGTGCGCCCCCGCGTAGTCAGTTCGCGAGCTGCTTTAGATACTGCGCCACGAAGTCGCAGTCGACCAGGTCGATGTAGGCGTCGGTCAGGCGCTTTGAGATCGGCCCTGGCACGCCGCTATCGCCGATCTTCGAGCCGTTGACGCTGCGCACCGGGCAGATGCAGAGGCTCGTGGAGGTCAGGAATACCTCATCGGCGTTGTAGGCGTCGTACAGGTCGATGTCGGTTTCGCGGCAGGCAATCTCGAGCTTGGCGGCGAGCTCGATCACAGTCGCCCGGCTCACGCCGGGGAGGACAAACCGCTCGTGCGGCGTCAGCAGCTCACCGGCCTGCACCACGAAGATGTTGCTGCCGAGCCCCTCGCACAGGTTGCCCTGATGGTCGAGCAGCACCGCCCAGGACTCGGGGTCGCGGGCGTGCGCCTCGAGATCCGCCACGACCAGGTTCAGATAGTTGTGGGTCTTGGCGCGCGGGGTCAGCGAGTCGGGCGGCACGCGGCGCACCGAGGGCACGATCACGTCGATGCCGTCGCGGAACAGGCGGGCGCGCGCCCTGAGCGGCAGCGGCATGCTCTCGACGATCACGGTCGGGCCGTAATGGTCCCAGTTGTCGCCCGGCGCGCGGTGCACGCCGCGCGAGATGCGCTGGCCGACCCAATGATCCTCGTCCGGCCCCAGCAAGTGACGGTTGCGCGCGCTCACCTCCTCGCTGATCTCGATCATCTCGGCCGGCGACAGGCCGGGGTCGATGCGGAGGTACTTGAGCGAGCGGTACAGGCGCGCGACGTGCTCCCGGATCTTGAACACCCGGCCGTTGAAGGTGCGGGTCATGTCGAACGCGCCGTCGCCGTACAGCCAGCTGCGGTCGCGAAATGGCACCAGCACCTTGCTCTCGGTGACGTAGGCGCCGTTGAAATAGGCGATCCGCTCGTTCGACAGCGCGTTCATGGCGTGCAGCTCCCGCACCGATTCACTTGCTCGCCGGCATCACAGCACAGAGCCACACTCGCTGCCAGACTGGTGACCCCATTGCCGTGCCGCCTCGGGGCAGTGCAGGCGGCGAAGCGCTCAGCCTCCGCAATCAAAATTTATAGGCGGCGCCGAGCACACCCAGAAACTGGTTGGGACTGCCGACATCGTCGACGATCGGGCTATCCTCGGCGTCACCGAACAGGCGCGAGTAGCCGAAGGCGCCGATGAGACGCCAGTGGTCGGTGAGCCGGTGCGTCGTCTGGATGAACGTGCTGGCATTCTTGAAGTCGGCGCCCGCGGTGAATTTGTCGAAGCCGGTGCGCTGGGCATCCGCCGCGGTCACGCCGAACGCGTTCTCCATGTAGTCGTCCGAGGCCCAGGTGCCCTCGAGCCGCGCCTCGACGTACCATTGACCGGCGTTGTAAGCCCCGGTGTACACGGGGCCGAAGGTCACGAGGGCACCATTGTTGTTCAATACGTCGAACCGGGGGGTGACGTAGAAACCCAAGGTCTTCAGATTGCCCTCGCCACGTTGCCCGCTGAGGCGGCCCTCATAGCCAAAGCGCGCGCCGAGCATCAGTACGCTGTCGCCGCCGTTTTTCATGTCGTCGACTTTGTTGTTTTTGACGTCGACGCGCACCGGAATGTATTCGAGATATGGTCCGACCCGAAGATTGTCGGCGGCAGCAGATTGGAGAAGATCTGGTTGCCGCGCCAGAGAACGAACGTCTCGGGATGATAAAGATCGTTGGCCGCCACGAGCGGCACCGGAATCGCGCGATAGTCATCGGAGCCTTCGTAATCCGGCACTGCGGCGACGCCCGTGCCGACCGTCCATTCAACTGCCGATGCTGGTACGGCGCCCAACGAGAGCGCCGCGCCCAAGCTGACGGCAACCAATCTTCTCATGTTCCTTCCTTGCATTTTGCGCGCGGCGGTGCGCTGTTGTCCAGGGAATGACCCGAGTCGCTCGCGACCGAGGCGTCCGGCCCACGCAGAGGTTGTACGCGCTCCCGCGTCCATGGCAAGCGTCCCATCCGGCAGCACCCGGCGCACCGGCCAGCGCGGGGCCGGTTGGCGTTGCAGTCTCTGATCAGAGTGTCGGGGGGGACGACGTGAGCGCGATCAGCTCAACTATCGGCAAGGATGGCTTGCAGCTCGATGACTGCGTCGGCGGTGGCGCGCTCGCCGGTTTCGATCGCCTCGACGGCGCGATCGAACTCCAACAGCCCGATGTGGCCGAGGTCGGGCCTGATGGTGACGTCGGGCGGGTCGGCGGCGAGCCGCGCGCGGGTGATCCGGTCCTGGGTGATCTTGAGGGCGGCGACCATGACGCTGAGCAGGCTCGGGGTATTGCGGGCCCGCCGCCGCCACATGGTGCCGCCGGGCCCCTGGAGCGCGCGGCTTTGCTCGAGGAGGTCGGGCTCGAGCCCGCCCGCGCGGCGCCACCGGCGGCCGCGGAGATTGAGCTTGCCGAGCTGATCCGCGTTGAGGTTGGCCGCGATGACCACGTCGGCGCCGAGCGCGCGGCAGACCGACACCGGCACGGGATTGACCAGCGCGCCGTCGACCAGCCAATGGCCTTCCCGGCGCACCGGCGTGAACACGCCGGGCAACGAGATCGCCGTGCGCAAGGTCTCGGCGAGCCGCCCCTCCCGCAGCCAGACCTCATGGCCGGTAGTGAGGTCGGTGGTGACCGCGACGAACGGCACCGGCAGGTCCTCGATCTTGAGATCGCCGAGGTGGCGCGTCATAAACGCCAGCATTCGCCGACCGCCGATTAGACCGCCGCCGGACATGCGCGGATCCAGGTAGGCGAGGAACCGCGGCCTGGTCAGTCGGCGCGCCCAGGCCTCAAGGGTCGGCAGGTGGCCCGCGAGATGGACGCCGGCGATCAGGGCGCCAATCGAGGTGCCGGCGACCACATCGGGCACCACGCCGGCGGCGTCCAGAGCGCGCAGGATCCCGACGTGAGCCCAGCCGCGCGCGCCGCCGCTGCCGAGCGCGAGGCCGATCCGCGGCCGTCGCGACGATGGTTTCACGCCCGCGCGGCTCACTGCTCGCTGATCGCTCATGCGGCTTCTTACCTCACGGCCATGCTCTCTGTACCATCCTCGTACGCGCCGAGGCATCGCGCGCGCGTGTTATTCGACAGGTCGTCGGTACACTGAAGGACCGCATGACCCTGCATGATCTGGCCACCGAGATTGCCGCGCGACTCACCGCGGCGGGCATCGAGCGCGCCCGCTCGGAAGCCTGGCTGCTGCTGGCCGCGGTGACCGGGCGCGTGCGCGCCGCGTTGATCGCCGGCGAACAGAACACGCTGAGCGCCGCCCAGGGGGCGCGCCTCGATGCGCTGGTACGACGCCGCATCGCGCGCGAACCGGTCGCCTACCTCCTGGGCGATAAGGAGTTCTGGAGCCTGCGCTTCGAGGTCGATCCGGCGGTCCTGATCCCGCGCCCGGAGTCCGAGACCGTGGTCGAGGCGGTGCTTGCGCGCCTGCCCGATCGTAAGCGAGCGCTGCGCTTGCTCGACCTCGGTGTCGGCTCGGGTTGTCTGCTGCTCGCGCTGCTGTCCGAGCTGCCGCGGGCGACCGGGCTCGGGGTCGACGACAGCGCCGCCGCGCTGGTGATCGCGGGGCGCAATGCCGAGCGGCTTGGTCTGGCGGCGCGGGCGCACTTCCGGCCAGGGCACTGGGGCGAAGGTCTGGCGGGTGCATTCGATGTGGTCGTGAGCAATCCGCCGTATGTGGCGGAGGGCGACTGGGACGGCCTGCAGCCCGAGATCCGCGATTTCGAGCCGAAGGCGGCGCTGGTCGCCGGCCCGGACGGACTCGCAGCCTACCGCGCGCTCGCGCCGGACTGCGCCCGGCTGCTGGCGCCAGGCGGCCTATGCGCGCTCGAGATCGGGTTCGGCCAAGCCGAGGCGGTCGCCGCGCTGCTCGCGGCGCAGGGCCTCACTATGATTGCGCGAGCGCGTGATCTCGCTGGCATCGAGCGCTGCGTGCTCGCGCGGCATCCGGCGCCAGATGATGGCGAGCCGTAGGGTCGGCGGTTTTGCGGCACCCGCGGTCGCCGGTGCCGTCCATGCTGGACGGCCCGGGCAGCGGGCGCTCAGTACAGATTGGGCACGACCTGCCCGGCCCGCAGGCCTTCCTCGGCGCCTTTGGGGCGCGGCGCAGCTTTGGGAATCTGTGGCAGATCCACTCGGACCTTCCGGTACGGGATGTTGCTCAGCATGTGGCTGATCAGGTTCAGGCGCGCGCGCCGCTTGTCGTCGGCCGGCACCACGTACCACGGGGCGGCGGGCGTATCGGTTGCCGCGAGCATGGCCTGATACGCCTTGGTGTAGTCCCACCAACGCCGCACCGATTCGACGTCCATCGGGCTCAGCTTCCAGTGCTTCACCGGGTCGGTGATGCGAGCTTCGAACCGCCGGCGCTGCTCCGCCTGGCTGACGTCCAGGAAATACTTCAGGAGAATGATGCCATTGTTGATCACCTCGCGTTCGACGGCGGGTGCCAGTCGGAGAAAGTGCTCGTAGTCGTCGTCGCTGACGAACCCCATCACCCGCTCGACTCCTGCCCGGTTGTACCAGGACCGATCGAACAGGATGATCTCGCCCGCAGCGGGGAAATGGGCGATGTAGCGCTGGATATAGAGCTGGCTCTTCTCCCGATCGGATGGCGTGGGCAGCGCCACGTGCTTGAACACGCGGGGACTGCAGCGTTGCATGATGCGACTGATGACGCCCCCCTTGCCGGCAGTGTCCCGCCCCTCGAACACGACGATCACCCGCGCGCCATCGGCCACCGCCCACGCCTGCAACCGGGTCAACTCTACCTGAAGTTTCGAGAGCTCCTTCTCGAACTCCTTACGGCTCATCTTCTGCGGGGCGGCAACGCTGTTTGCGGAGGCCTTTGACTCGACATCCTTCCTTTTCTTGCCCTTGGCCAACTCTTTGACACTCCTAATTGTCGCTGCAGATCCTGTTACCTGAGCCAAGCGCAAAAGCGCAAGGCCGGTCACCGGCAGGGCCGGTACACCGGGGCAGCTCAGATCGACGCTTGGTCAGGTGCATAACTCACCGTTCTAAACTAGCGATGATCTACGGGCGACACGAACGAGAAGTAGCAGACTGGGGCTGCGATCCAGCAGATTCCGGGTCGCCAGATTTAATCCGCGCGCTCGCCGAAGGATTCGACGGAGCCGCTGTTGCTGCGGCATAATGGGAGGAATCGGCCTGTCCGCCTTGGTGTCCTTTGCGGTCCGGTCAGAACACGGGGAGTCGCGCGATGGCAGAGGGCCTGATCACGCCTGATCAGCTGAGGCAAATCACCGAAGCGAAAGAGAAGGAGAAGCTGCAGGAGGCGCTTGAGAAGAAGCGCAAGGCCGACGACGAGCACCACCAGCTCCGCGACGCGTTCATGGCGCGAGAGATCCACCCGGACGTGTTCGAGCGTCTCTCCAAGGTGATCCGCGGCGCCGCCGAGCGAGGCGAGCGCGAGGTGCAGGTACTGCGCTTCTCCAGCGAGTTCTGCACGGATGGCGGGCGGGCGATCAACAACTTCGAGCCCGACTGGCCGAACACTCTTACCGGCTTCGCCAAGTGCGCGTACGAGTTCTGGCAGAAGGAGCTCGAGCCGCAAGGCTACAAAGTGCGCGTCCAGATCATGGATTTCCCGGGCGGCATGCCGGGGGACGTCGGGATGTTTCTCAGGTGGTGATCCGCGGTCGAAAGACCGCATCGCACGGCAGAGTGCTGTGGCGATTTTCCAGGAGTTGACCACAAAACGCTCTTGATTCCGAACACGTGGAACCCTGCGCCGGACTTGCTCCGGAGTTTACGTTGCTTGCGCGCTCGATAGTCGTGGCCTTCGGGACGTCTCCAGGCAGATGGCCGCCGTGCCGTAGAGGAGCACCAGCACCCAAAGCGTCAGATACTGGGTGCGTACGTCGAAGATCGTGGCTCCCATCTGGGTGATGCGCACGAAGCCGTCGATCGCCGCGGTGCTGGGCAGGAAGGTGGCCGCCATCGCGACGCGCGGCGGAATAGCGACCGCTGGCCAGGACGTGCCCGAAAGGAAGAACAGCGGCAGCCCGAGCGCCACGTAGGCCAGCTGCACGGTCTCGGGCGTGCGCATCACCGCGGGCACGGTCAGCCCCAACAGGCTCACCGCGAGCACGAACGGCACCGCGAAGACCAGGATGGTGGTCACGTTGCCCAGGCGCGGCAGCCCGTAGAGGTACGGCAGCGTGATGAGGTAGCAGGGCAGAAGGACTGCATGCAGCGTGAGATACGCGAGCGCCTTGCCGGAGATGGTGGCGGCAGCGCCGGCCGGTATGTCCGGTTGGATGGCGGCGCCCTCGTCCTTCGACGTGGCCAGCAGGCCGATCCCCATGAGCAGCGTCTGCTGCAGGATCAGGACGAAGGCGGCCGGCAGGACGAAGGTCGCATAGCCGGCCTGGGGATTGAACAGCGTCACGGCGGTCAGCGGCAATGGGTCGGCGGCGGCCGCAGCGACGCTAGGATCTACGCCGGCGCGCACCAAGCGGGAGGTCTCCGTTTCGGTGGCAAAATTGCGCACGGCAGCGGCGACATTCCCGGACACCCGCGAGTTCATCAGGAAGTAGCTGGCGTCGCTGTACAGGGCAACGGGCGAGGGCCGGCCATGCAGGAGGTCGCGCTCGAAATCCGTCGGGATCAGCACGACGCCGTGGACGAGGCGCGCGTAGACGGCGCGCTCGGCGGTCACCATGTCCGGCAGGACTTGAGCGACGGCCACGGCCTCTGTGGCGTCGATGCGCCGCACCAGCTCGCGGCTGCTGGTGCTGCCGTCACGGTCGACGACAGCGACCGGCACGTCGCGCAGCGTCTCGGCCAGATAGGGCTGCGGATAGAGCGCAGCATAGACGCAAAGAGCCAGGACCAAGACCCCGAACGCCGGCCGCACCGCGAAGATCCGCACGAGCTCGCGCCGGTATACCGTCGCGATCGAGCTCATGAACCAGCCTCCAGCGCCAGCTCCAAATGCGCCAGACGGCGCAGCCGTCGGCGTCGCAATGTGTCGAGCCTCAGCGCACACAAACACGCTAGCACGAACGTGTACGCTGCCAGGATCACGATCGGAGGCAGGCTCAGATCGAGCGGCGTGCCGCGAATGGTCTGGTCGACGCGCGCCTGCAGATACCAGGTACCGGGCAAGAGGGCGCCCCAGGCATGGGCGAAGGCGTTCATCCCGAGTCGCGGAAAGCTGATGCCCATGAAGCCAAACGCCGGAGCAGTGAGGAGCGCGGCGATGCTGAGCGCGGTTGCCATTTGCAGCGTCACCACAACCAGCAGCGTGCCGAGCAGCTGGCAGGTGAAGATGAAGAGCACGGTTGCGCACACGAGGAGCCACTCCTGGCCGCGGAGCGGCATCTCCAGATAGCCGAAGAGGACGCTGTCGGCGAGGCCGTAGATCACCAGGAAAACGAGGGTGTGCGGCAGTAGCTTGCCGAACAGGGCCGGCCAGAGGCCGCCACCCAGCCGGCGCAGAATGCCCAGACGGTAGCGGCCTTCGATGTCGAGACCGACGGAATAGACCGAAGTCGTGACGACGATGATCTGCAGCACCGCCGGCAGGAGCGCCGCCAGCAGGAAATGGGCGTAGTTGAGGGCAGGGTTGAACAGGGTGTTCTGATGGATCGGGATAGGCGCGATCGCCGCTTGCGCCAGCTCGACCGGCTCGCCCCGGGAGTTGCGCAAGGCCACGCGCACGGCCGCGCCCGCTTCGCCGACCGCGTTGGTGACCCCGCGCGCGAGGATGCCGCCGACAGTCATGTGCTGGTTGTCGTAGAAGAACACGACCTCGGGCCGGCGGCCGGCATAGGCGTCGCGCTCCAGGTCGAGCGGCAGCATCAGGAGGCCGTAGACCTTGCCCGACAGGATCAGGTGGCGGCCTTCCGCCAGATCGTCGACCTGCTCGACGATCGCGATCTCCGAGGTCGCGTCGACCATGCGGATCACGGCGCGCGATAAGTCCGTGCCATTGCGATCGAGCACGGCGACCGGCAGCTCGGTCGGCAGGCCGGCGTTGAAGACCACCATCAGCAGCGACATCAAAAACAGGGGCAGGATGGTCGTAAAAAACAACAGGACCGGCCGGCGCCGCAGCCAGCGCAGCTCGCGCCGGAAAACCAGCGCTACGCCAGGTCGAACCGCGCGCCGGCGCCTCTCAGCGCCTGCCGGTCCCACGACGATCCCAAGAGGCGATGCCGCTCATGCCCGGACGGAGGCCGTCACGCGGCGTGATCGGCTCGGCGCGCACCTCGAAGGTGCGCAGATCAAAATCCCCGGTCGCACGCGTCGCGCGCCAGGTCGCGAACTGGCCCTGGGCGTTGATCACCGTGACCCGCAGCGACATCTCGGCGTTCTGCATCGCCGGGACGGTGATCGTGAACTCGTCGCCAACCTTGAGCCCGCCCAGCAGATCTTCGCGCAGGTTGAAGGTGAACCAGACATCATCGAGATCGACGATCGAGAAGAGCGGCGCGCCGACGCCGAAGTTCTCGCCCAGCTCGGCGATCTTGGTGGTGACCTGGCCCCGGATCGGGGCGTGGATCGTCAGCTCGGCCTGATCGGTCCGCCACTGCTCCACGGTCGCCTCGGCCTGTTTGACGGTGGCGGTGGCGACCGCCGTCTCGGCGGTGGCGTCGCGGATCGCGAGCTGCAGCTCCGCGTCCGCGGCCTCGCGCTTGCGGATGGCTGTCTCCAGGTCGCGCGTGGCTTGGTCGAGAAGGGCTTGCGGCGAGTCGTGGGACCGGACGAGCTTGACCTGTCGATCATGGGTCTCCCCGGCCAGGGTGACTTCGGCATCGGCCTCCGCGAGCTCGGCTCTGCGCGCTGCGACAGCCTGGGGCCGGGTCGTGTTGATCTGCTCCAGATCGGCTTGCGCCGTCACGAGCGCCGCCTCGGCGACCGCGAGCGACGCTTCGAGCTGCGGGCTCTCCAGGCGGGCGATGACCGCACCGCGCTCGACGGTATCGCCGACATCCGCAATGAGCTCGTGGACGCGACCGGAGACCCTCGCGCTGACGTCCGCACGGGTGGCGTTGACCTCGCCCTGGACCGTCAGCCCTGGCGGCCGGGTCGCGAACCAAAACGCCGTGCCGACGGCGACCACAATCGCGATGGCGGCAAGTAATCGAGCAAGCCTGCGACCAGCCATCGCCTGCCTCGCCGGCATGAATCAGAGGTAAGCAAAGGATGCCGCGCCCCAGCGCTGTTGTCCAGCTGCTGGGCTAAGGCGGCTTGTCTCCGGCGCAAGCTCGGATCGGCTGTTGCGCCGGATCACTAGCTCTCGCGTCGATGACCGAGCCGGGGCTCCGCCCTGCCACGTGAGTGAAGAGGGCCGCCAAAAAACGGGACGCGAACCCTCTGGCATTGCGCTTGCCGAGCGAGTATTGCACCACGGCGGGCGACAACCAACAACTTAGAGCCGAACCGGCCCAACACTCTGGGCGGGTTTCGCCAGGCGGACCATGGACTTCTCCGACCAGGACCTAAGGCGGTCGCCCGCCCCGACGCAGCAACCGATCGCCGGTCGCGCCAAGGCGAACGATAGGGGAGTTGGGAGGCATTACGTGAACGGCACTCGCGATTCTCGCGTCAAGGCTACAACCCGGGAACGGGCGCAGCTGCTGGCGCTCGCCGCTGCCGCGATGCTTGCAGGATGCGAGCAGCAGAGCGAAACCTCGACGGTTGAGGCAGCGCCGCCGCCGCCGGCGGTCACGGTGGTCAACGTGCAGCCGACCGACGTCACGCCGGGCGCCGGCTTCAACGGGCGCGTGGTCGCGGTCGATGACGTGCAGCTGCGCGCCCGAGTTACCGGCTTCCTCGAGAAGCGGCTGTTCGAGGAAGGCGCCGATGTGAAGAACGGCGAACTCCTGTTCGTGATCGAGAAGGCCCCCTATCAGGCCGTGGTCGACCAGCGCCAGGCCGAGCTGGCTAGCGCCAAGGCGGACCGGGCCAATACCCAGGTGCAGCTGCGGCGCGGCGAGGAGCTGGTCAAGAACAAGAACATCCCGCAGGCGGAAGTCGATCAGCGGCGCGCCGCCGATGAGATGGCCGCGGCCAGGATCCTGGAGGCCCAGGCGGCGCTCGAGCAGGCGCAGATCAATCTCGACTACACTCAGATTCACGCGCCGATTGCCGGCCGCATCGGGCGCGCTGCGTTCAGCGTCGGCAATCTGGTGGGGCCGGACAGCGGCGTACTGGCGACCATCGTCAGTCAGGATCCGATCTACGTCACGTTTCCGGTCAGCCAGCGCCAGCTTCTGGCGCATCGCGGTGAAGGCGGCGAGCCGGTGGTCCGAGTCACCTTGCCTGACGGCACGCTTTACGACCATCCGGGCAAGCTGAACTTCCTCGACGTCCAGGTCGATCCCGGCACTGACACGGTAACGGTGCGGGCCGAGCTGCCCAATCCGGAGCGCGTCCTGGTCGACGGCCAGTTCGTCGGAGTGCGGGTCGAGCGCGGCGAGCCCGAAAAGGTCCTCACGGTGCCGCAGGCCTCGCTCCAGCTCGATCAGGCCGGCCCGTACGTTCTGGTGGTCGGCGGCGACAACAAGGTGGAGGCGAGACGCGTGACGCTGGGTGCCGTGGACGGCGCTCGGGTGGTGGTGCAGAGCGGGCTTCAGAACGGCGACAAGGTGATCGTCGACGGCATCCAGAAGGTGCGACCTGGCATGGCAGTTGCGGCAACCGAGGCGCCGCCGGCACGACCGGCCGGCCAGACCGCTCTCCAGCCGGGCTCGGGGTCGAAGGCTCCGCGGTCGATCGGCGGGCCGGTCCGCTCCATCGTCACGCACCTCGCCGAGGAATCCTGCGGGGAGCGGACCATCGGCTGCGCCGCTGACCAGCGCGCCACGAGCGCGCGGGTATCCGGTGCAGGCTCGGCCTCAGCGCCGCGCTCGGCTGGAGCTCAATAGGGCGGACGCGCCGCCGGGAGATGCCGAAGTGTTCCTCGACTATGTCGCTCTCGGGATTCTCTTCTTCGTGGTGATCACGCTGTTTTACGCGATCATCGCGATCCACGACGTGCCTTACGAAATCGCCAAGCGGCGCAGCCACCCGCATCAGGATGCGATCCACGTGGCCGGCTGGGTCAGCCTGTTCACGTTGCATGTCATCTGGCCGTTCCTCTGGATCTGGGCGATGACCTACCGGCCCGATCGCGGCTGGGGCTTTGGCGAACGTGGGGCGCCGGAGAATCTCGAGCAGCTGTCGCTCGGACTTGCCCGACTTGAGCAGCGCGTTGCCCAGCTCGAGCAGTCTCGAGGCGAGGGGGATCGAAGCAGATCGCAAGAAGCCGCGCTGCAGGAGGCCGACTGATGGAACTCCTGATGATTCTCACCTACACGGCGATCTGCTATGTAATCTTCAAGATTTTCAAGATCCCGATCAACAAATGGTCCGTTCCGACAGCCGCGCTCGGCGGCATCATCCTGATCGCCCTGATTCTGCTGATCATGAACTACAATCATCCTTTCACCCGGCAGGCGCGGCTGTATTTCTACACTACCCCCATCGTGCCGGTGGTCCGGGGTGAAGTGATCGAGGTTCCGGTCCAGGCCAACGTGCCCTTGAAGAAGGGGGACGTGCTGTTCCGCATCGACCCGCGCCATTACCAGTACGTGGTCGAGCAGAAGCGCGCCGCGCTGGCCGAGGCCGAGCAGAACGTGCTTCAGCTCAAGGCCGCGCTCGACGTCGCGCTCGCCAATGTGAACGAGGCCACCGCCTCGCGCGATCGCGCCAAGCAGTCCTTCGAGCGCTACGAGACGGGTAATGCGAATGCTCGCGCGGCCGGCCGAGCGCAGCCGTTCCCGGAACTCCAGGTCGAGAATCAACGGGGCGTCTACCTCGCGAGCGAGGCGGCCCTGGTGAGCGCGCAGGCCGCCGCCGAGCAGGCGCGGCTGGCGTACCAGTCTCAGATCGATGGGGTCAACACCACGGTCGCGCGCCTCCAGGCCGAGCTGCGCGATGCCGAATACGATCTCGAGGAGACCACGGTGACGGCGCCGACCGACGGCTACGTGACCCAGCTTTTCCTGCGGCCTGGCATGATCGCGGTGCCGATGCCGCTGCGTCCGGTCATGGTGTACATCCACAGCGACGACAATGTCTTCGCGGCAGCGTTCCAGCAGAATGCCCTGCAGCGCGTTCGCGCGGGCGACGAGGCCGAAGTCGCCTTTGATGCGATTCCTGGCCGCGTGTTCAAGGGCGAAGTCGAAGCAGTCCTGGATGCCGTGGTCGAGGGACAGGTCCAGCCCACGGGCACGCTGATCGACCCCGAAAGCCGGCAGGACCCTGGCCGCGCCCTCACACGGATCAAGATCACCGAGGATCTGACCCCTTATCAGCTGCCGCCCGGCTCGGCGGGGCAGGTCGCCGTGTATACCGAGCACTGGCACCACTTCGCCATCATTCGTCGCATCCTGCTCAGAATGAAAAGCTGGATGAACTACGTGTTCAGCGAGGGACACTGAGGGTGCCTGCGGCGGTGGGCCGGTCACCGGCGGAAGGCTGAGCGCCGATGATCTCCAACGTCTTCATCGAGCGCCCGAGGCTCGCGTTCGTCATCTCGATCGTGATCACGGTCGCCGGCCTGATCGCGATGTTCGCGATCCCGCTCGCGCAATATCCCGACATCGTGCCGCCGCAGGTCCAGGTGTCGGGCCGCTATCCGGGGGCGAGCGCCGAGGTGGTCGAGCAGACGGTCGCGCAGCCGATCGAGCAGCAGGTGAACGGCGTCGACAACATGCTCTACATGAAGTCGACCAGCGGCGCCGACGGCAGCTACTCGCTGAGCGTTACCTTCGCGCTCGGCACCGATCCCGACATCAACACGGTCAACGTGCAGAACCGGGTCAGTCTCGCCGAGCCTCAGCTGCCCGAAGAAGTAACGCGCCAGGGGCTGACGACCAAGAAAAAGTCGTCGGCGCTGCTTCAGGTGATTCAGCTGTTTTCGCCCAAAGGGACTTACGACGCGCTCTTCTTAAACAATTACGCGACGATCAACCTGCTCGACGCGATCAAGCGCATCCGAGGGGTCGGCGACGCTTCCCTGTTCACCTCCCTCAATTACAGCATGCGGATCTGGCTCGATCCGGACAAGCTCGCCTCTTTCGACATGGCGCCGGGCGACATCGCCGCCGCGGTCAGGAGCCAGAACGTCCAGGCGGCGGTCGGTCGCATCGGGGCGGCGCCGCTCGCGCCGGACCAGCAGTTCCAGCTGACGATCACGACCCAGGGACGGCTGACCGAGGCGAAGCAGTTCGAGAACATCATCGTCCGCGCCAATCCCGACGGTTCGGTGGTCCGGGTCAGGGACGTGGCACGCGTCGAGCTCGGCGCGCAGATCGCCGATGTCGGCTCGTTCTACAACGGCGCGCCGAGCGCCGCGATCGCGATCTACCAGGCGCCGGGCGCCAATGCCGTGCAGGTGGCGGACGCGGTCCGCGCCGAACTCGCGCGCCTGGCCGACCGCTTCCCTGCGGATCTCGCCTACGATGTCGTCTACGACACGACCGTGTTCGTGAAGACCAGCATCGAGGAGGTGATCCATACCCTAATCGAGGCGTTCGTCCTGGTCGCGCTCGTCGTGTTCTTGTTCCTCGGCAAGCTGCGCACCACGCTGATCCCGATCATCGCCGTGCCGGTCTCTCTGATCGGCACCTTCGCCGTGATGCTGGCGCTGGGGTTCAGCGCCAACACCGTCTCGCTGCTCGCCCTGGTGCTGGCGATCGGCATCGTGGTCGACGACGCGATCGTGGTGGTCGAGAACGTTGAGCGGGTCATGGAGGAGGAGCCCGGGCTCTCGGCCAAGGAGGCGACGCGCAAGGCGATGGGCGAGATCGTCGCGCCGATCATCGCGATCACGCTCGTCCTGCTCTCGGTGTTCGTGCCGGTGGCGTTCATCCCGGGCATCAGCGGCCAGCTGTTCCGGCAGTTCGCGGTCGCGGTGTCAGTCTCGATGGTGATCTCGGCGATCAACGCGCTGAGCCTTACCCCGGCGCTCTGCTCGATCCTGCTCAAGCCGGGCGCGCACGCGCCGCGCGGTCCGATGCGCTACGTCATGGGCGCGATCGATCGGACCCGCGACGGCTATGCCGCGGTGGTCAAGCGCCTGGTCCGGGTCGCGGTCCTCTGCCTCGCCGCGCTCGGCGCGATCGTGGTCGGCACCGGCGGACTGTTCCGGATCACGCCGACCGGCTTTCTGCCGGCCGAGGACCAGGGCGCCTTCTTTGCCCAGATCGCGCTGCCGGAGGGCGCGTCGGTCAACCGCACCGAGGAGGTTGCGAGGCAGGCAGAGGCGATCATGAGCGCGACGCCCGGGATCGTTGGCGTCAGCTCGATCACCGGCTACAACTTCCTGAACAGTCTTGCCCAGTCCAACAGCGCGTTCCTGATCATGACGCTCGCGCCGTTTGACGAGCGCCACGAGCCCGAGCTCCAGGTCGACGCGATCCTGCGGCGCGTCCAGCCCCAGCTCGCCGCCATCCCGGGCGCCGCCGCGTTCGCCTTCAACCTGCCGCCGATCATCGGGCTCGGCAGCACCGGCGGCTTCGAATATCAGCTGCAGGATCTGGGCGGCCGCGACGTCGCCGAGCTCGCCCAGGTCATGCGCGGCCTAATCATCGAGGCCAATCAACAGCCCGAGCTGTTCAACGTGTTCAGCACGTTCGCCGCCGACACGCCGCAGCTCTACCTCGATCTCGACCGCAACAAGGCCGAGACGCTCGGCGTCGCGATCAACGACGTGTTCACCGCGCTGCAGGGCACGCTCGGCGGCCTGTACGTCAATGACTTCAACCTGTTCGGGCGCACCTGGCAGGTCAACATCCAGGCCGACCAGAATTTTCGCAAAAAGGTCGATGACATCTTCAAGATCCACGTGCGCAACTCCAAGGGCGAGATGGTGCCGATCCGCTCGCTCGCCTCGGTGCGCCTCGTGCTCGGACCGGCGGCGCTGATCCGCTACAATCTGTACCGCAGCGTCACCATCAACGGCTCGCCCGCGCCGGGCTTCAGCACGGGGGATGCGCTCGCCGCCATGGAGCGCCTGTCCGCGACCACGCTGCCGGCCGGCTACGGCTTCGAGTGGACCGGTACCGCGCGGCAGGAGAAGGAGGCGGCCGGCCAGACCACCATCGTGCTCGGCCTCGCGCTCCTGTTCGCGTACCTGTTCCTGGTCGCGCTGTACGAGAGCTGGAACATCCCGATCCCGGTGCTGCTTTCGGTCAGCGTGGGCGTGCTGGGCGCGCTCGGCGCGGTGATCCTCGCTGGCCTCTCCTTCGATCTCTACGGCCAGATCGGCCTCGTCGTGCTGATCGCGCTCGCCGCCAAGAACGCGATCCTGATCGTCGAGTTCGCGATGGAGCGGCGCGCCCAGGGCAAGCCGATCATGGACGCCGCGCTCGAGGGCGCGCGCCTGCGCTTCCGGCCGGTGATGATGACGAGCTTTGCGTTCATCGCGGGCCTCGTGCCCCTGGTGATTGCCTCGGGCGCGGGCGCGATCAGCCGGCGCTCGGTCGGCACCCCGGTGTTCGGCGGCATGCTCGCCGCCTCGCTCGTCGGCATCTTTCTGATCCCGATGCTCTACGTCGTGTTCCAGTGGCTGCGCGAGAAAGCGACCCCCAAGGGCGCCCCGGCGCCGCCACACGGCGAGCAGCCCGGCTTCGCCGACGCGCCCTCCGCGGCCGAGTGACCGGCCGCTCCATGGGCTAAGAACGAGACGAACTGCGCGGACTATGGCGCCTCGCGCTCGTCGAATCGCCGCTGCAGGGCTACTTCCGCCCGTCTGCCAAACTGCTGGTGTGTAGCTCTACGCTGCCGCTGTCGCGGAACGGTGCGATGCTGCCGGTGATTTCATCGGAGACTCAACAATGCGCAGCCGAGCCGTCGTTCTTGCCGCGACGATCGTCACAATGCCGCTCCGCGCAATCGCTGCCGACCTCGTCGTCTGGTGGAACGAGCCCTACTACGCGGAGGAGGGCGAGGCGCTAAAGGAAATCGTTAACGCATTCGAGGATGAAAGCGGCAAGCAGGTCGAGCTCGTCTTCTATCCACAGGAAGAACTTCCCGACAAGATTGCGTCGGCATTTCGAGATGGGCCAGCCCCCTGACTTCGCCTTCAGCCCGTTGCTTGGGGGCTTCATTGGACAATGGGCGTTCGAGGATCGGGTCGTCGACCTCACGGACGCCGTCGGCCATTTCACGGACCTGTTCGATCCGGAGGTGCTCCGCTGGGCTGTGTGGCTCAACGCCAGCACCGGGCAAAAGGCCCTGTACGGGCTGCCTATGGGCCGTACGACCTACCACATCCACGTATGGAGAGCCTCCTGGAGCGCGCCGGACTTTCGCTCGACGATATTCCGAAGGAGTGGGGCCCATTCTGGTCCTTCTGGTGTGACCAGGTGCAGCCGGCGTTGCGGAAGGCCATGGGCAGCGATGACCTCTGGGGTGTCGGGCTGCCCATGGCGGCCGGGCCGGACGCCGAGGGCGGATTCCTCCAGTTCGTCTCGGCGAACGGGGCGGCGTATGTGACCCCCGATGGCCGCCTCGTCATCGATGACCTAGAGCATTTTCATTTCAGGTAGAACCATAGCCGCAGTGGTGGAGATAGTTGGCGCACTCGGTGGCGGGGCAGGCGTCGAGGAGGCGACCGATCGCCTGCGAGAGCTCGTCCCGGGTGCGCGCCGCGGCCTTGCGCAAGAGCGCCTTG